>CAZCJT010000083.1:0-8928 GCA_964498565.1 uncultured Acidimicrobiaceae bacterium | reverse complement strand
ATCGACGCGCTGCTCGTCCACTCCGGGCGCAGCGCCGGCGACGTCGTCTACACGGACGCCTGGGGGTTGGACCAGGCCCTGCGGACCGCGGTGGCCCTGATCCCGGCCGTCGGGCAGGGCGGTGTCGTCGCGCTGCGCCAGGTGCCGCGGTGATGTGTCCCCGGCGTGTCCCGTGTCCGAGACCTCAGCGCCAGGAGCGCAGCATCAGGGCGGTTTTCCGGGTCATGCCAGGAACAGCATCTCCTGGTGGTACATCCCGCGGCCTCGCTCGTGAGGCCGCCTGGCCAGGGATTCCGCGGGCTTGATGTCGGGAGTGTTCGGGAGGGCTCGACGCGCGCGGCTGTGGCTCGGACCGCGTTGTGTCCCTGGTGTGTCCGCGGGTCACTCGACGACGGCGACTGACCTCCGCGGCGCCGACGTCCTCTCCCGTTCGTCGAGGATCGCCTCGCGCAGCGCAACGCGCTGGCGGGCCTCCATCGCGTCGAGCTCCCGCGCCAGCGTGACCGTGAGGCGCTGCTCCATCGCCGCGAGCTCGGCGCCGTGGTGGGCGTCATGGGTCGCCAGCTCGTCGCGGAGCACCTCGGCCACCTGGTCGCGGGTCACCCCGTGGCCGCCGAGGGCCTCCATGGCTGCGGTGCCCCCGCCGCCGCCGGCGACCATACCCACCAGCAGCGGCAGCAGGTAGGGAGCCCACCGGGTCACCAGGCTGACGGGGATCTTCACCGACGGGCTATCGTCGACGATGGGGAGGGGCTGGGTAGTGTCGGCGGGGGGCATGGTCAGCTCCGGGCGAAGGCGAGGACGCCACGCGCGATCGCCTCGCCCACGCGCCGGAGACCTTCTGCGGTGGCGAGGGGACGGTGCGCGACTTGGTCGAGGAAGAAGGGCTCGAGGCAGACGCCGACGGGGATCCCGTCGTAGACGCCGGCGATGGTGGCCAGGCCGTTGGCGTAGACCTCCGACGTCGCGCGTTCTACCCGGACCTGGCTGAGCTCCGGGCAGGACACCACGAGCTCGGCGGCGATCGCCGCGGCCAGGGCCGCTCCCCCTTTGCTGCGCGCGTCGTGGATCAGCAGGCCATGGCGGCGGTCGTGGCCAGGCTGGAAGGCGTTGAGGTGGGCGGCCAGGTAGACGACCGGCGCCCGGGCGCGGTCGGCCGAGACCTTCCTCCACGCCACGGCGTGGGCCTTCGCCCGGGCGTGGCGCTCGGCGTAGGTCCCGTCCGAGATCGGGATGACGTCGGCGCCGGCGGCGAGGAGCTGCTCCTCGATGCCCAGGAGGTAGCGCGGGGTGAGGAGCGCCTCACGCTCGTGGACGTCCACCCGGCCGTCGCCGTCCAGGTCCGCGCCGGCGCCGCGGTCGGTCACCTGGCTGCCGGGCTTGCCGCTGTGCTGGCGGTCGAGGATGGCGAGCAGGGGCTTCACAGCGACACCCGGTGGACCATCGCCCGCATCCGAAGGCCGGTGAAGGAGCGCGCCACCGCCGCCTGGTCGTAGACCAGGAGCGCCGCCACGAGCTTGGACTGCGCGTTGAGGTCCACCGCAGTGGCGAGCTGGAACTCCCCGCCGGTGACGAGCGCGCCGGAGCTGTCGCGCGCCTGGATGTTCGTCGAGCGGTGGCCGCTCGCCTTGAAGGTGGTGTCCACCCACAGACTGACCGGGGTCCCGGCGGTGATGGCCTGCGCGCCGTTGGCCAGGCCAGTCCCGACGACGAGCACGCGGTATCGCTCATCGACGGTGACCTTGGTGGCCAGGCCGGCGGTCGCGTTCATCGCGAGGCGCTTGGTCTGGTTGCGGCCGGAGGAGGTGACGGTGAGGGCCATGGGGGCTCCTTTGGGGGGTAGCGAGAGGTGATGGGGGAGAAGGGGATCATGGGTCCGGTCTGTAGGAGCAGCACGCGAGAGCGTCCACGTCGATGGATCGGGCTACGGCTCCGATGTTCCAGATGTTCGCGTGCATCCCCGCCATGAAGCTCCCGCTTGGCACATTCGCCGTCTTGCTCCCGGATGTCGTCCCGATCCGCCAGTAGAGCGTACCCGACCGCATGTAGAGAGCGAAGTCCACCACGGCACCGGCAGCGACCGCCACGCCCGAATCATCGAGATCCTGGGTGGTCCCGTCGTCGGTGGCGACCTGCCAGTTCGTGTCCCCGGCCGCCGTCGAGTACCGGAGATAGGCGCACCGGACGGCCTGGTCGTCCAGGTTCGCGGGGTTCCCGGCGCAGATCCCCACGAACACCCGTTGCGAGGTGATGTCGGTGGGCAGTCGAATCCGCCCCGCGCAACTCCAGTCGAGGCCCAGATGGGCGTCATTATTGGCTCCGGACCGCAACCCGGCCAGGTTCCCGTTTCCGCTGATCGGGCTGGACCTCGTCCAGTACCCGTCGGCGTCGGTGACGTTCGCCCAGCTCGTTCCCTGCCTCGATGCGGCGTTACCGAATTGCGTCGCGAACGTCGCGTCGAAGATGGCGCGCATCTGGACGCGGATCGCCCTCGGTGTCCCCTCCTGGAGATACCAGTCCGGCCCAAGACGGCCCGCGGAGTCGGCCTGGACCAGCGCGCTGTTCGCCTTCGCCTGGGCCCGCAGGACCAGGACCGGGTCGTCTCCCCCGTCGAAGCCAGCGACCTGGAGGAGCCCCCCTGCCGCCTGGTGGCCAGAGCCGGTCCAGAGGAGATTGGAAAGCGCCATGTGGTCACTGCCGCCAGCTGTGACGAACTCGAAGGCTTGGTCGGCCTGGTTCCACCGGAGCACCTTGCCTGCCTGCCCGGCGCCTGGGGTCAGGGGTAGCTCCACCGCGCCGCCCACGACGTTCGCCGGCACCCTGGCCCCAGGGATGCCCTTCACGGTGATCATGCGGCCACCCGGGAGATCGCGGTGCGATCATCGAACTCGAGGTGGACGATTGGGGCAAAGGCCCCGCGCTCGATGCTGCGCACCGCCACGCGGACCTGGTCGACGCCGCGGGTCGGATCCACCAGGGTGTAGACCCCGCCAGCCCGGACCGGGTACTGGTCCGGGGCCGCCAGATACGCACGGCGCCGGCGCTGGATGGCCCGCAGCGAAGCTCGCGCGCGGAGCAGCCACATCGCCGTGCCACCATCCCAAACGCAGGCGGTCTCGATCGTCTCCTCGACCTGGACTCCAAACAGGTCCTCGCTGAGGTGGCACAGGGCGTCCGAGGCGCTGTCGAGGGTGACCGAGGAGGAGTACTCGTCGGCGAACTCGTCCCGGCCATAGCGCATCGTGAACCGGTTCCGAACCTCGTCCCGGTCCGAGAAGGTCAGCGGACCAGCAGGGCCGAGCAGCTCCTGCCCGACGGTGAGCTCGCCCTCGATGGGGCGCTCCCAGGGCATCCCGACGGCGTACCACAGGCCGGTGGCGCCGCGGACCTCCACGACCGGCAGGATGGGGAGAAGGCGCTGGCGGATGATGTCCAGCGCTGGCGTCTCCTGGTCCACCCACAGGCCGAGACGGACACCCCCCAGGAACCGGAGCACCTCTTCCATCGCGCGCCAGTCCACAGCGACGCCGGACTGCTCGAGCAGCCAGCGGAGGATCGCGCCGGCGCCCTTCACGGCGACGCCCCCACGGGTCACGCCACCGCGGAGGGCGGACCAGGTGTAGGCCCCGTTGGCGGCGCGGAACACGGCCGCGCTGGTGACGTAGCTGTAGGTGCCGTTCGCGGTGGCGGTGTCCGCGGGCGTGAATCCCGCCGCTGCGCCGGCGTCTTCGAAGACGTCGACCGCGCCGGCCGCGAGGGCATGGCCGCACAACACGAGGCGGTCGGTCCCACCCACGTCGCCCACCTTGTAGGCCGGCACCGATTCCGGATCCCCCAGCACCCAGATCTGCTCGGCGCTGGAGATGTCCGTCATCGCACCAGCGACCGTGTCGACCAGCGCGCCGGGGAAGTCGTCGCCGAGGGTCCGCTCCGCGTCCCCGATGCTGCGACTCGACGCCTCGGCCAACGTCTCGAGCACGAAGGTCACGGCCTCGCCGAGTTCCCCGATCTCCAATTCGTGGACCAGGCCGGCGCCCATGAGCACCGCCCTGTCCTCCCACTCCTGGTCCTCCCATACAAGCGCCACCTCCGCTGTGGCCGCGGCCAGGTGTTGCCAGTCGCCAGCCAGCTCGGCCAGGTCGTCGCTCACCGCGATCTCCACCGAGGCCTGCGCGAGCGCGCCTACGGCGTCCTGCGAGTAGTAGTCGAACTCCTCCTCGAAGGTCTCCAGGCCGCGGAGCAGGCCCTGAATCTGGTAGGGCCCGTCCGAGCCGAGGAACCGCGTCGCTATCCGCGCCTGGCGGGAGCCGGCGAAATAGCGGCGGCCGTCCGGGAGCGTGATCACCACGACCCAGATCGGGGGCTTCCCATCCCGCACGCTGGCGTCGGCCTCGGTCCAGCGCATCTACCATTCCTCCTGGAGTTCGAGGACGTCGATGGCCGCCTGCGCGTCGGCGAGCTCGCCCACGCGATTCGGCGCGCTGTAGCTGTTGAGGATCCGGACCAGCCGTAACGACTTGATGTCCGCATCATCCTGCCACAACACGAGCGGCTGGCGGCTCCCCTCCACCGCCTTGTAGAAGGCCCGGGCCCTCAGCTCGGTGTCGCCGCTGGTGGTGTTCAGGCGGCTGATCGGGTCCCACTGGACGAGGAGCTTCTCGCGCCGTGGGCCAACCCGCGAGGCCGCCCGGTAGCCCCCTTCCGACTCGACCAGGCGGACGGTGGGAGCGACCTCGTCGGCCATGTTCCAGGAGTAGGCCTGGGTCGGGGTCCACTTCAGGTCCAGGATCGGGACCCCGATCCGGTAGTCGTCGTCCGCGGTCGGCTGCGACGGGAGGCTCAGGCGGGCGTAGCGGTACCGGTGGACCGTCGGCGCAGCGAAGGCCCACCCTGCCCGATCGCCGAAGACGTAGAAGGTCCCCACGTCGGCGGAGAAGTTGATGTCCTCGACGTAGATGCGGTCGGCGTCGTTGTCGGTGATCTCGTAAACCCGGACTGGGTCCGTGCCGATCTCCAGGAAGAACCGGTGCGCGTCGCCGTCGCTCTTGAACTGGCCCGGGATCCAGTTCGGGCTGGTCGCCGGGCCGACGTAGCCCGGGCCTCGGTTACCAGCCCCGACAGTGCCCGTGCTGATCACCGTGGTCAGGGCTTGGGAGACCGACGGTGCGCCCCAGGCGTCCGCGGCGTTCATCTGGAACGTGCCCTGGCGCCAGTTCGTCCCGAAGACGGCCACGGTGTCGACGCTCCACACGTTGTTGGCGCCGGCGTCGAGCACCAGCTCATACGTGATCGCGTCCTGGGTGGTGCGGGTGTGGCGGCTGGGTCTAAGTTCGCGGTAGACGCTCTCCTTTCCGTAGCTGTACGTGGTGCCGGTGGTGTAGAGATCGCCCGGCACCCCGCCCCCGTTGAAGCCCCCGAGGTGGAGATTCTCCGTGAGGTACAGATCCTGCGCGGCGTTGAGCGAGCGCCCCGCCAGGTCGGTGGGGTTCGTGAATCCGTTGGCCAGCCCGTTATGGTCCTCGGCGATCCCGACCCACTCCCAGGTCATGTCCGCGGCGGTGGTCGATGCGACATTCCCGATCCGGAACACGGCGCCGCCGACGATCTCCGCGATGGTCGCGTCCTCGACGGCGGAGGTCCACACCCCCTCCGTGTCCGCGTCCTGGCGGTACCAGACCGAGATCTTGCCGCTGCCGGCGGCTGGGTAGTCGTGGGCGAAGGCGATCAGGAGGTCGACGAAGGAGGTCATCGTCACCGTCGCCTGGTCCAGGGTGTTCGCCGCATAGTCGACGAGGTCCCACCCGGTCGTGGAGAACCGGAAGATCACGCCCTGCGTGTTGCCCGCTCCATCGTGCATGGACAACTCCAGGGCGCTGGAGTCGTTCGCGCGCGAGCCGTCCGCGGCGACCTTGACCCTCACCCGGATGCGGCGCGTGCCGCCCACCGTGTTCGGCCAGACCGCGGCGGGTGCCTGGTAATAGCTGCCGTTGCCGACCGTCGAGACGATCCTCAGCGAGGGGGAGTTCGTCACCGTCGCTCCGCCACCGGAGTTCGAGCGCGTCCACCCGAAATCATCCGGGTAGTCGGCAGGGAAATAGCTGTGCTCGTAAGGCTGGCCATCCGTGGCGATATCCACCCGACGGTCCGTCACGGTCGCCCACTCCCCCAGCGTGAGGAGGAAGACGTTCTGGTCGGTGCCGGTGTCGGCCGCGCTGACCACCAGGCCGACGACCTTGCCCCGCCAGGCGCCGAGCGCGATGTCCTGGAAGGGGTTGGCCGTCGGTGCATTCTCGACGTCGAGGGACTCCGTACCGATCGCCGAGAACGTGGTGCCGTCATCCACCGATACGGACAGGCGGAAGTCCCCCTGCGTCGCTGCAGCGATGTTGCAGCCGAGGGCCCACACGACCCCGTCATCGCGCGCGGTAATGCCCATCTGGGCAGAGCGGTTCGGCAGGTTCGCGGTCGTCACGTCGGTGAAGCCAGCCCCCGGGGTGATCTCGTAGATCCGCGAGGTGAGCGCCGCGGTGTGGGCGATCGCCAGGACACGACCCGTCCCCGTGACGCAGGTCCGAAGGGCATCGCCGAGAGCGGCGCTCGTGCCAGTCAGCGTGAAGTTCACACCTCCATCCTTCGAGGTATAGACCTTGGGCGAGTTCGCGAGGCCGCTGTCCGCGCCCACCACCGCCACGAGCATGTCGCGGACATACTCGAGGCTGATGCGCACGTAGGTGGCGTCCGCGTTCAGCGCCCGCTCCGAGAGGGAGGTCCACGTCGCCCCGTGGTCGTCGCTGAAGTAGCTGCGCCAGTAGGTCTGCCCACCCAGGCGGACCAGCGCCACGAGCCGCCCGGACGGCAGGATGACGAAGTCGCCCTGCGTCACGCCCGCGGTGCCGGTCGTGGCGAGGATGTTCGTGCTCGCCAGGGTGCCGCCCTCGGTGAGGCGGTAGAACTTCACGTTCTCCGCGGCGGCATCCGTACTCCAAACGAAGCCGAGGTTGCCGTTGCGCAACTCCCGCGGGGTACCTATTCGGTTGCCGCTGCCGACCGCGCCTCCGATGAGGCCTTGGCACCGGGTCACGTAGATCGCGTCGATGTAGCCGCGGTAGAGAGTCCCGGCGTCGGCCGTGTTCCGCCAGGCCACTGAGGCGCCCGCGCCCTCACCAGCATCGCCGGTGCTGTACCCGGTGGGGTTGCCCCCGCCCATCAGCCGGACGGTCAGGGCCAGGACACCGTAGGGCGCTCCGCTCGCCCGCAGCCGCAGCTCGCCCAGGTTCGCAGTCGCCGGGGTCGGCTGCAGCGCGACCAGGCCGGCCTCTTCCGTCGCCCGCAGCACCCGTGCTGGCGCGTGCAGATGGTTGGGCCGCATGAATCGGGTCGCCATCAGGCCACCGGCCGGCGGCCGGACATGCCGACCTCCGGTCCCCGCTGCCGACCGGCCTTCCGCAAGGCCTGGCTCATCACACCCCCGGCGCGCAGGTCTGTCCGCCCCATCTCGCGGACCTCGCGGCGGCCGACGCGGAACGAGACCCGCACGCCCGCATCCTGGTCGAGCAGCTCGCGCACGCCGGCGGGGCCGCCCACCGCCTTGTTGGTCGCGCGGTCGAGCACGCCCTCGCCGGGGAGCACGGTGGCCAGGGTGTCGAACGCCCCGCCGCGCGTGCCACCGATGTGCATCGTCGGCGCCTCCTGGGCGCCGATGACCGCTGCCTCGGTCAGGCCCACCGCGGTGGCGGCGGCGGCCGCCGCGATCCCCGGTGGTGATGGCGGAGGGCCGAACAGCGCGAAGCCCTTCATGATGGCCTCCGCCGTGTTGATCGCGACGCCGGCGAGCGCCTGCGCCTTCTGGAAGGCGAAGGCACGCCGGGCCTGCTGCGCCCCTTTCTCGGCGCTGGCATCCAGAAGCCGCGACGTGGCATCCAGCGCCGAGGTGGCGAGGTCGATCCGATAGTCCATCTCCGCGCGCCGCGCCTGCCGCTCCGCCTCGATCTGGTCCATCACCTCCTGGTGGGCGGCCTCCGCCGCCTCGATCTCCTTCTCGCGCGCCTCGGCGATGGCCTGCGCCTCTTCGTCGCGCGCCTCCTGGCGCGCCTCGTTCTCCGCCTGCGTCGCAGCCGTAAGGTCCCGCTCGGCCTGCGCGCGCAGAGCGGTGGCCTCCTGGGTCGTGATGGCCGCCCGTGCCTCGGCCTCGGCGACCTGGTCGAGCTGCTCCCGGTACGCGATCTCCGCCTCCCCCATCCCGAAGACCGCCTGCGCCAGGTCACGGGACAAGCCCGACCGCAACTTCTCGACCTCGATCGCTTCGCGCGCGGCCTGCGTCGCCTCCTTGTCCGCGTCCTTCTTCGCCGAGGTCGCCTCGCGCGCACGGCGCTTGGCGTGCACGAGCTGCTCGGTGGTGTCGGCGTATTCGCGCGTCGCTGCGGTCCCCTGGGCGATCACCCCGTTCACGGCGTCGAGCTGCGCGCCATACTCCTCTGAGTTCGTCGTCAGCGCGTCGACGATCGGGGCCAGCAGTTCGCCCGCCAGGCCGGCGCTGAGCATCGACTCCACCCAGTCCACCGTCTGGGTAGTGACGGACTCCTGCTCCTGGCGGAGGCGGGACGCCTCCTTGCGGGCATCGGCCGTGCCGGAGATGAACTGCTGGTGCACCTCGCGCAGGGCGCTGGCCAGGGCGCGCTCGTCCTCGGCCAGGCCCGCCGTGATGTCGCCGAGCTCGGCCCTGGCCTGCACCGTGGCATCGATGAGCGGCAGCATGCCCTCCATGGCCGCGTGCACGAGCTGCGCGATCTCCTCAGCCTCGCGCTCCTCCTCAGTCCACGCCGCCCATGCGCTCGCACCCACGAGCAGGGCGGCGCCGAGCGCGGCGATTGCGGGGCCCCCGAGGGACGCACCCTTGGCCATGCCCGTCAGGCCGTCCACGGCGTGCTG
>CAZCJT010000082.1:7209-8976 GCA_964498565.1 uncultured Acidimicrobiaceae bacterium | reverse complement strand
GCGGCCGTCGCCCGGTCCGGCGACGAGCGCCGGTGGCAGGGCGCCCATCACGCCGGCGAGGTCGTCGTCGGGGTCGCCGCCCGAGCGGACGATGTCGTCACGGAGCTGCTCGACGTGCTCGCCGATGCGGTGGGTGACGACCTCGGGCACCGGCCAGGTGGTGAGCAGCTCCAGGTCGCCGTCGATGCGCCGGACCGCCCATGCCGTGCGCCGCACCCGGCGGGCCGGGTCCAGTCGGTTGCCGGTCCCGCCGGCCTCCACGACCACGCGGTCGTGGTCAGCGCGCACGACGACCCAGTCGCCGCTCGCTGCGTCGTGACGGTCGAGGACGGTCGTCAGGACGCGTGCGGGCACGAGCCATCCATACCGGCCCGGCGTGACGATCCGGCACGGGCGCCGGCGGAGGGAGGGAGGGAGGCCCGGTGCACGCCGGGGGGAGTCGGGTGCACCGGGCCCGGGGATGGCTGCACCGCCGTGTGCACCATCGCTCCTTCTGAGGAACGTACGGGCGTGGTGTTTCACCGGTGTTGCCCGGTGGTGAACCGTGTCCGGCGCCCGGGTGAACGTCGGGGGTGGTGGCTACAGGCGGTCGGCGTAGGCGCCAGGGCCGGCGAACACACCCCGGTGCCACCGACTCGGCGTGCCGGCCACGGCTCGGGGATAGTCCTCGAACAGCCAGCGGGCGAAGTTGCGACGCGTCCACGGGGTCAGTCCTGCGACTCGGATGGCGGCCCGGGCGCCCTTGCGGTGCTGGATCGCCCGCACCAGCAGGGCGCTGACGTGGTGATCGGCCACCAGGTGGTGGTCGACGGCGGCGGCGTAGCGCTCGGTGGCGACCCGGGCCCCGTGCGGACCGGTCTCCTCGATCGCCTCGGCTGCGAGCATGCCGGTGAGGATGGCCTGGCCGATGCCCTCGCCGGTCATCACGTCGGTGGCGGCCACGGCGTCGCCGACGAAGAACGTCCGTCGGGCGGTCCGGGCCATGTCGTGGATCCGGGCCGGGATGGGCCAGGCGGTGAAGCGGGCCTCGGGGGTGGCGTCGGGGCCGAGGACCTCCCGGATGGCCGGGCGGGCGAGCAGGTCGTCCCACACCTGCTTCATGTCGCCGACGGCCACCTTTCCGCCCCGCTGGATGCCGAAGCCGAAGTTGGCCGTGCCGTCGCCCACGGGGAACGACCAGGCGTACCCGGGCAGCAGGTCGGCCTCGAACCACACCCACAGGTCCCGCCGGGCCGTCTCGGACACGTCTCGGAAGTACGCCCGGAACGCGTGCCAGTCGCCGCGGTAGCCGGCCACGCTGAGCCCCAGCGCCCGTCGAGTGGGCGACCACATGCCGTCGGCGGCCACCGCGTAGCGGGCGTGGACCTCGCCGACGCCGGCGACGTCGACCACCACCCGATCGTCGTGCTCGGCGATGCCCACCATGGCGTGGCCGTCGAGCACCTTGGCGCCCGTCCGGCGGGCCAGGTCGATCAGGGCGGCATCGAGCTCGCTGCGGCGCACCACGGCGGCGTGGGTGCCGGGGCCGTCGGGGAGCGGGAAGCGCACCGCGTACCCCCCGGGCCCGGACACGATCGCGCTGTCGACCGTGGTCCAGGAGGGGAGCGCGGTGGGGTCGACCCCGAGGCGCTCCATGAGCCGGAGGGCGAGGGCCGTCAGCCCGTCGCCGCAGCACTTGTCGCGGGGGAAGGTGGCCTTGTCGACGAGAATCACGTCGCGCCCGGCACGGGCGAGGCTCGTGGCGGCACTGGACCCGGCCGGGCCCCC
>CAZCJT010000082.1:0-7199 GCA_964498565.1 uncultured Acidimicrobiaceae bacterium | reverse complement strand
CGTTGTGGCCCCCGCCGACGACGACGACGTCACAGGTCAGCACGAGGCCAGGGTAGGAGCCGAGCCGGCCGGTGCCCTCGTCGCGCACGTGGACGGCCACCGCGAGGGCACCGTCCAGGGCCCCCGCGCTAGCAGCGGACGCCCTCTGCGGGGCGGTAGAGCGCGTAGACGCTGTCCTGCGCGGTGGTCCCGTCGGGGTACGTGCGGGTGCGGGGTGTGGTCCAGCGGGTGCAGTTGCCCTGGGGGCTCGACGTAGGGGATCCCACGCTGACCTGCGCGTGACGGGTGCTGAACAGCCGGACCGTGATGGAGGTGTCGGTGTACTCGGGCCAGATCAGCACGCCGTACGGGGTCGGGTTCTCGATCTGCAGATCGGGGTGCGGGAACGAGATCGTGGCCTCGTGGCCTCTCGGGTACCGGGAGATGTAGAGGCTGTGGCTCTGGTACTCGCCGAACTCGAGGCCCGCGTAGAGGGCGGCGTTGAACAGCGTCGTGGCGAACTGGCTCACGCCGCCGCCGACGTCCTGGGTCAGCACGCCGTCGTAGATGACGCCGTCGGTGACGAAGCCCTTCTCCACCGTGCGACGCCCGACGAACTCGTTGATGGAGAAGGTACCCCCGGGCGGGATCACGGCGCCGCGGATGATGTCGGCGATGCGGTGGATGTTGGCCACCCGGTTCTGGCAGCAGGCATGGCGGGTGGTGGGCCCGAACTCACCGGGACTGCCCACCTCCTCCACGATGCCGTAGGCCTCGGCCTCCGCCGTGGTCAGCTCGGGTTCGGCCTCCTCGAGCTCGATCTCGACGCTGGTGACGCCGGCCGCGAACGCCTCGGCGACGGCCTCGGCGGATTCCATCGAGCAGCACGACACGCCGGTCACGGCCGGCTCGAGGCGCACCTGACCACCCACGACGCTGAAGGTGGCGCTCCGGGGCTCGACGGCCAGGTCGCCGAACTCGGCGTCGAGTACGGGCAGGACGTCCTCACCCTGCAGCCGCACCTCGATGGCCTCGTCGACCTGCTCGACCCGGGCCAGCGACCGGAGCTCGCGCGGGACCAGCTCGATGGTGCGGTCGCCGGCGGTGATGGCGATCGTGCGCGACGTCATCTCGTTGGCCGTGATGGCCGCCGCCGCCGCGACCTGGTCGTCGAGCATCGGCGCCAGCTCGGACTCCTGGATGGAGACCGAGACGGGTTCGTCGACCGGGCTGTCCTCGGCCGCGGCCGCCAGGGCGACGGCGAGCCGGTCGGCGTCGATGCCGGCGCCGGGCTGGCCGGGCACCACCCGGTACTCGTCGCCGTCGAGCGACTCGATGGTGGGCTCGCGCGGGGCGACGGTGAAGTCCCCCTCGAGGGCCCGGATCGTGGCCCGGGCCGTCTCGGCGTCTACGTCGTAGCGGACGTCGACGACCCGGGGCTCGACGAAGCTGGCCAGCCACGTGACGGGGCGCACCGGCAGCGGATCGTCCCGGCCGAGGTCGAGGGCCGCCGTGGCCGTCAGGCGGGGGTCGATGGAGAGCCCGATCTCGCCGGCGGTGGTCTCGTAGGAGTGGGCGGGCGTCTCGATGCGCACCGCCCGATCCCGCATCGACGCGTCCAGCGACTCGACGTGCGCGAGCAGGTCGCTGGCGTCGAGGCCGCCCACGTCCCGCCCGGCCAGACGGACGTTGCGGACCACCTCGCCGCCCGACATGCCCGTGTCGATCGCCCATGCCGCGATCACCACGAGCACGGCTGCGACGGGGGCGATCGCGGCTGCCCAGATCAGCTGTCGCCGTCGACCCATACGACGAGCAACCCTGGCACGCGACCCCGGGGCCGACGTAGTCGGGACCGATGACGATCCCTTGACGCAGATGACGGAACGGTCGCCGAGTGCCTATGGTCACGCCGCCCTCGACCGAGAACCGGCGAGGAGACGAGAAGGGACGCACACCTATGAGTGGCATCTGTGACGGACGGGTCGCGATCGTGACCGGCGCGGGACGGGGCATCGGCCGTGAGCACTCGCTCATGCTCGCCGAGCAGGGGGCCAAGGTCGTCGTCAACGACCTCGGCGGCTCCATGGACGGAACCGGCAACGACGCCGGTCCCGCCCAGCAGGTGGTCGACGAGATCACCGCCCTGGGCGGCGAGGCCGTCGCCAACACCGACGACATCTCCAGCTGGGACGGCGCCGAGCGCCTGATCAACCAGGCCGTCGAGCACTTCGGCCGCCTCGACGTGCTGATCAACAACGCCGGCATCCTGCGTGACCGCATGCTGACGAACATGACGGAAGCCGAGTGGGACGCCGTCATCCAGGTGCACCTCAAGGGCACCTTCGCACCCAGCCGCCACGCCGCCGCCTACTGGCGCGAGCAGTCAAAGGAGGGCAACGAGGTCGATGGGCGCATCATCAACACCTCGTCGCCGTCGGGCCTCTACGGCAACGTCGGCCAGACCAACTACGGCGCGGCCAAGGCCGGCATCGCCAGCTTCACGGTCATCGCCGCCAAGGAGCTCGGCCGCTACGGGGTCACGGTCAACGCCATCGCCCCGGCCGCCATCACGCGCATGACCGAGAACCTCGGCATGGGCCAGCTCCCCGAGGACATCAAGGAGCGCATGTCGCCCCACTACATCTCGCCCATCGTCGTGTACCTGGCGAGCCCGCAGGCCAAGCACATCACCGGCCGGGTCTTCGACGTCTCGGGCCGCATGCTGTCGGTGTCCGAGGGCTGGCATCGCGGTCCGTCGCTCGAGAACCCGACCGACGACCCGGCCGAGCTCGGCCCCCAGGTGGACGAGCTGGTCACGAAGGCCCGCCCGAACGCCAACATGCAGGGCTTCGACGAGGAGTAGACGTGCCCATCAACCCCGATGCCGTCGGCGCCAAGAGCGAACCGACCCGCCACTCCTGGAGCTCGAAGGACGCCCTCCTCTACGCCGTCGGCGTCGGTGCCGGACAGGTGCCCCTCGAGGAGCTGCAGTACACGACCGAGAACTCCACCGGCGTCGACCAGAAGGTGCTGCCCACCATGGCGGTCGTCCTCGGCGGCGGCGGGGGCGCGTTCGGCCAGATCGGCTCGTTCAACCCGGCGATGCTGGTCCACGGCGAGCAGGAGATCACCCTGCACCGTGAGATCCCGGTCCAGGGCGAGATCGAGACCGTCAGCGAGATCACCGGCATCTACGACAAGGGCAAGGGCGCCGTCGTGGTGAGCGAGGCCACGTCCACGCTCGTGTCCGACGGTGAGCCGCTGTTCTCCAAGACCATGTCGGCCTTCATCCGGGGTGAGGGCGGCTGGGGCGGCGACTCCGGCCCGGCGCTCGTCTGGGAGCGCCCCGACGGCGACCCCGACGAGACCGTCACCTACACCACCCGCCCGGAGCAGGCGCTCATCTACCGGCTGTCCGGTGACCGCAACCCGCTCCACGCCGATCCCCAGTTCGCGGCGATGGGCGGCTTCGACCGGCCGATCCTCCATGGCCTGTGCACCTACGGCTTCACCGGCCGTGGCCTGCTGAAGGCGCTGTGCGACGGCGACTCGGCCCGGTTCCGATCCATGTACGGCCGCTTCTCGTCACCGGTCATGCCCGGCGAGGAGCTCACCGTCAAGGTGTGGCGCACGGGCGACGGCCAGGCCGTCTACCAGACCGAGGGTGGCGACGGGCGCGTCGTGCTGGACAAGGGGACCTGCACCTTCGACGGCTAGGGGTTCAGATTCTGTACAGACGGGGGGTGCTCCTAGCGTGGGGCACCCCCCGTCTGCGAATCCCGAGGAGTCGACGTGATCGACGAGAAGCTCGAGACCGTCATCAGCGAGGTCATCGCCCGCAACCCGGGTGAGACCGAGTTCCACCAGAGCGTGCGGGAGGTGCTCGAGTCGCTCGGGCCCGTGGTGGCCAAGCACCCGGAGTTCATCGACCACAAGGTCATCGAGCGCGTCTGTGAACCGGAGCGCCAGATCATCTTCCGGGTGCCGTGGCAGGACGACCGCGGGGAGTTCCAGATCAACCGCGGCATGCGGGTCGAGTTCAACAGCGCGCTCGGTCCGTTCAAGGGCGGTCTGCGGTTCCACCCCTCGGTGAACCTCGGCATCGTCAAGTTCCTCGGCTTCGAGCAGATCTTCAAGAACGCCCTCACCGGCATGCCCATCGGCGGCGGCAAGGGCGGCTCGGACTTCGACCCCAAGGGTCGCTCCGAGAGCGAGGTCATGCGGTTCTGCCAGAGCTTCATGACCGAGCTGTACCGCCACCTCGGCGAGTACACCGACGTGCCCGCCGGCGACATCGGCGTGGGCACCCGGGAGATCGGCTACCTCTTCGGCCAGTACAAGCGCATCACCAACCGCTACGAGTCGGGCGTGCTCACCGGCAAGGGGCTCGAGTGGGGCGGCGCGCTCGTCCGCACCGAGGCCACCGGCTACGGCGCCGTGCTGTTCGCGCAGCAGATGCTCCGGGCTCGGGGTGAGGAGCTCGACGGCCGCACCTGCGTGGTGTCCGGTTCGGGCAACGTCGCCATCTACGCCATCGAGAAGGTGCACCAGCTGGGCGGCACCGTCGTGGCCTGCTCCGACTCTGGCGGCGTGGTGCACGACCCGGCCGGCATCGACCTCGGCCTGCTCAAGGAGATCAAGGAGGTCGAGCGGGGCCGGGTGAAGGACTATGCCGACCGGCGGGGCTCGGCGTCGTTCGTCGAGCGCGGCAACATCTGGCAGATCGCCTGCGACGTGGCGTTCCCGTCGGCGACGCAGAACGAGCTCACGGGCCGCGATGCGGCGGCGCTGGTGGACAACGGGTGCATCGCCGTGTCCGAGGGCGCCAACATGCCGTCCACGCCCGAAGCCGTGGACGTCTTCCATGCGGCCGGCATCGCGTTCGCGCCGGGCAAGGCGGCCAACGCCGGCGGCGTGGCCACCTCGGCGCTCGAGATGCAGCAGAACGCCAGCCGGGACTCGTGGACCTTCGCCTACACCGAGGATCGCCTGGCCGAGATCATGCGCTCGATCCACGACACCTGCTTCGCCACGGCCGACCAGTACGGGGCTCCGGGGAACTACGTCATGGGCGCCAACATCGCCGGGTTCCTCCGGGTCGCCACCGCCATGGACGCGCTCGGCCTCGTCTAGGGGTTCGGGTCGGCGCCGATCGGGGGTAGCGATCGGCGATGACCACGACGCCCACCGAGCGGTTCCGCCAGCACGCCGAGGAGTACAGCGAGGACGCGGACGACGAGCGGCCGCTCGGCGCCTACAGCATCCTGCTGGCCAGCTACCTGCTGGTGGTGGTCGTGCTCTCCTTCAGCGGGCGCAAGCGGCTGCCGGGCACGCTGGCGCCCTCGGACCTCGCCCTCGGAGCGGTCGCCACCTTCATCGGCACCCGCACCGTCACCAAGCACCCGATCGCCAGCCCGTTGCGGATGCCCTTCACGAAGTTCGCCGGCGTCACGGGCCCGTCGGAGCTGCACGAGGACGTCCGAGCCGAGGGCTGGCGCCACGCGGTGGGTGAGCTGCTCACCTGCCCGTTCTGCCTCAGCCAGTGGACGGCCACCACGCTCGTGACCGGTGTGGTCGTGGCCCCCAAGCTCACCCGGACCGTGATGTCCGTGCTCACCATCGTCGGCACCGCCGACTTCCTCCAGGTCGCCTACACCTGGGCCATCAAGCAGGCCGACGGCTGAGCCGGGTCAGGCGTAGTACGTGGCCAGGTACCGGTCGAGGGCGTCGCGGATGGCGGCGAACTTCTCCTCGTGCCGGGCACGCAGGAGCCCGATCTTGAGCTCCGACGTCGCCACCCACTCGCTGGTGATGGCGTCGACCGCGCCCACCGCCAGCGTCAGGCGGGTGTTGCGGGTCTCCAGGCGGATGTGGCCCCGGTCGGGGTCCGTGCCGACGATGGCGAAGCCGGCGCTCGGCAGGCAGCGGACGAGCGCGTCGTAGACGACGGGCCAGGGCTGGTGGACGGTCTGGACCTCGGAGCGGGCGCCCACGTCAGAACAGCCGCAGCTCGGAGGATTCGATGCCGCGGAGCTCGTCGTAGCTGACCTCGACGCAGGCGATGCCGCGGTCGGCGGCCAGCACCTTCGCCTGCGGCTTGATCTGCTCGGCGACGAACACCCCCCGCACCGGGGCGAGGCGGGGGTCCTTGTTCAGGAACCCGAGGTACCGGGTGAGCTGCTCGACGCCGTCGATCTCGCCCCGCCGCTTGACCTCGACGGCGATGGCGGCGCCGCTGCCGTCGCGGCAGAGCAGGTCGACGGGCCCGATGTCGGTGGGGTACTCCCGCCGCACCAGCTGGAACCCGTCGCCGATGACCTCGCACCGCTCGGCCAGCAGGGCCTGCAGGTGGGCCTCGACGCCGTCCTTCTGGAGGCCGGGCTCGATCCCGAGGTCGTGGGCGGTGTCGCTCACCAGCTCCTCGATGGTGATCTCCAGCTCGTCGCCACCCTTGGCGCGCACCAGCCAGTGGGGCACGCCGTCGTCGTCCGTCGACTCGGTGATCGAGCACGGGGGGTTCATCCAGTTGAGCGGCTTGTAGGCCCGGTCGTCGGAGTGGATCGAGATGGAGCCGTCCGCCTTCACGAGGATCAGCCGCTGGGCGCTCGGCAGGTGGGCGGACAGCTTCCCCCGGTAGGCGACGGAGCAGCGGGCGATGACGAGGCGCACGTCGGGCGAGGCTAGGTGCCGATGGCTCGACGTCGTGCGGCGCGGCCGAGGAGGTCGGTCAGCGAAGGGCTCGAACGCCGGCCTCGGTGGCCAGGTGTGTCATGGGTCGATCGTGGCGCTCGGTGGGGAGGCGGGGGACGACCCGGTCCTCCACGGTGACGCCGACGACGGCAGCGCCGGGCCGGAGGCGGGGGAGGAGGCGGTCGTAGTGGCCGCCACCCCGGCCGAGCCGGACGCCGTGGGAGTCGAAGAGCCGCCCGGGCACCAGGACCACGTCGAAGTCGAACGGGTCGACGGTCGGGAGGTGCCCCGCCGGCTGGTCGAAGCCGAGGTCGTTGCGCTCCCGGTCACCCTCGTCGCTGCGCCACGTCACGCTCCCGTCCTCCTCGAGGAACGGCAGCGCCACCACGTCGGCCAGCACCGTGGCGTGCCCGGGCAGGCGGGTGATGCGCCGGTCCTGGCGAGCCGACGCCAGCAGGTCGCCGAGCTCGACCTCGCCCGGCAGCGGCAGGTATGCGGCGACGGACCCGGGGCGGGTCCCGAGGAAG
>CAZCJT010000081.1:0-9119 GCA_964498565.1 uncultured Acidimicrobiaceae bacterium | reverse complement strand
CGACGATGAGGGCGAGGGGGATGGCCAGGCAGCAGCCGATCATCATCACCCACATAATCCGGCTGTCCATCTGGTGCCCGCCGGCGGGATCCGGTCCGGGTCCGCTCGTGTCCTGAGCGGCAGGGCGGGGATTGGTGGTGGGCATCGGGTGCTCCTCGTTGGTGGCGGGCTCGGCGGGCTTCATCGGAGGTGCTCGAGTCGTTCGCGGTACTCCTCGGTGGATAGCTCGCCACTGGCGTAGCGCTCCTCGAGGATCTCTTTGGCCCGTGACGAACGACTCCCGGTCGCGTCACGGCTTCGGCTGAGGAACCAGATTGCGGCGGCGATGATGGCGACCCAGGAGAACATCATCAGGGTCCCCCACAGCCACATCCAGCCCCCGCCCCAGCCGTCCATGTGGCCCCAGCCGTCGCTGGCGCCAGCTCTCTGTGCGAGCACGGTGAAAGTCAACATCGCGATCACCTCCTTGTCGTGGTCGGTTCGAGATGTGCGGTTCGTGGCGTCGGCGATCCCGCAGGCGGGCACGGACCATGGCGACAGCCGAGGGCACCACGCATGGCGCTGCTGAGGTCTTCTCCAACATGATCCCGGCACACCCAGCCCCCAGCGCCGTTGGCCAGGGCAAGCGACCGATACGCCGTGTCTGGCTCCGGGCCCACCACCACCACCTGCGCCGGAGGCACCCGGTGGAGCGCGGACTGGCAGCAGGACGGGAAGTCGCTGTCGTCCACCACGACCAGGTCCGGCTGGGTCCGGGCGATGGCGTCGACCAGCGGCTCATCGCCGTCCATGGAGGCGACTTCCCAGCACCCGTGCTCGGTGGCGAGCAGCTCTTCGGTCCACCGCCGCATCACCAGGTGACGCAGGGCGACCAGCACAACGGGGGTGGCGTCGCACACCGGGCACCACTGCTGGACTCGGTGCGTCGTGTCGAGCGTGTGTTCTCGGGGCAAGGATCACATCGTCGCTGCTCTCGTACCCCGCGACATCGGCACGAACTACTGATTCCGTTACGGCTGCGCCGACGGTCGGGCCCCAGCGACGGCGCACCGGTTTCACAGGATCCGTAGAACCTGCCGAGACGCACCCGTAGACAACCCCGATGCCTCAATGACCTTCGGTGATCACGATGGAACGTGCCAGGGGATGACTGAAATGGGGAGAGATACCGATGACCCAGCCCGCTGAACCGCAGAACGTGGCAGTGCCGGTCGCTGCCCGTGTGTGCACGATCCGAGACCGCCGGCTGGCCAACGCGGTACTCGTGGCACTCGTCGGATTCGCCGCGGCCGGTGCGGTCTGGTTGGTGTCGGCAATGCTGGCCGGCCCGTGGCTGGCCGACACACTGGCCGTGGAAGGAACAGTCGCCGCCGTCACCGTAGTGGCCTTCGTTTCCATGGCCTGGTCGTTGAGCCGGGCTCTGGGCTGCGGGCGGTGCCACACCCCGCAGTGCCGCTGCGCGTGACAACCACGGCCGAGACGCCGTGAAGATCGCAACGGGCCGCCTCCGGGGTCACCGGATGGGAGCATCGCCGATCAGTCATCCGGAACCACCGACTCGACGGTGCGCACCCTCCGCCAGGACGCCAGGACAAGGACCCCTGTGGCCACGAAGAGAACTGCGGCGGAGGTGCGGTGCTGGCGGGTCATGCCATCGCCGACGTGCGGCAGCCACACGGAACCGAGCGACCGCACGGCCGCGACGATGGCCGCCGCAGTCGCGACCAAGACCGTGGGCCGGACACGATCCTGTAGTCGGTGCACGATCACCGCACCGGCGAGGGTGGCTGCCGCCATCAGCAGCCCGACCGGCAGCATCGTGGTCTGCAGCCCGGGTGGGCGCAGCCCCACCGGCGACACGGGCCCGAGGCATCCGTCGCGGAACACACAGGCCGCCTCGTAGGCCGCGTATCCCACGAGCGCGAGGGGGGCGAGCGCGGCCAGGCGCTCGAGTGGTGACCGGTCGGCACGGTTCGCCTGCCAGGCCACCACGCCCGCGGCTGCGGCGACCCCGGGCCAGAACTCGACCCCGCTGCGGATCACCAACATGTCCGACAGGCTCCCGATCGAGTTCGGGTCGTCGAGGGCCAGGGTCACCAGCCTGCCTGTGACCAGGCCGACCAGGAGTGGGACGGTCACGTCGTCGAGGAAGCTCGAGCCCCAGTCGTCGTACGAGGCCCATCGGAGGGCCAGCAGCGCAGGAGCTCCGATGGCCGCGATCAACGAGACGACGAGGCCGAAGTCGATCACCGCAGCGCGTCCTCGATCAGGCCGGCCAGTCGTTGCTCGGAGATGCCACCGTTGACCCGGGCGCGGAGCTGCCCGTCGGCGCCGAACACGTAGGTCGTCGGGTAGGCGGTGAGCCCGAGCGCGACGCGGATCTGGCCTGATTCGTCGAACACGTTGGGATACGTGATGTCCAGGTCGTCGAGGAAGCGCCGCGCTTCTGCCGGGTCATCCTTGGACGCGACACCGAGGATCACCGCCTCGGCCCCGTACGACCGCGCCGCCTCGTCGAGCAGGGGCATCTCGGTGCGGCACGGCGCACACCAGGAGGCCCAGATGTTCACAACAACAGGGCGACCCTGCTGACCCACCAGCATCCCTTCGAACTGCTCGAGCGACACCGGCGGAAAGTCCCCGTCGGCGGGCAACTCGGCAGGCTCACCCGAGGCAACGAACTCGGGAAGGGCCGGCTGGCGCAGCGCCGTCCACCCAGCCCAGCCGGCGACGACCACCACC
The DNA here is from genome assembly GCA_964498565.1 of uncultured Acidimicrobiaceae bacterium. Lineage (GTDB taxonomy): Bacteria > Actinomycetota > Acidimicrobiia > Acidimicrobiales > Salinilacustritrichaceae > Salinilacustrithrix. The sequence continues at coordinate 6,377 of CAZCJT010000081.1, read as the reverse complement.
ACGACGACCACCGCCACTCGTCGCCGCCCGTTGATCGAGTTCGTTGCTGCTGGCGCCACGGCAGCCATTGTGACCTACGCTGACCCGTGTACTACAGCGCGTCGTTGTCCGACGCCGAGGAGATCCGCCGATGATCAGCGCCCCCGTTGCGCTCGCCTTCACCGCAGGCATGGTCGCCACCTTCAACCCGTGCGGCTTCTCACTGCTGCCCGCCTACCTCGGTGCCTTCGTCGCCGGCGACGCCACTGACCTGCGGGCCGACCAGCGTGTCATGCGGGCAGTCGGCGTGGCCGCAGCCGTGTCGCTCGGTTTCGTCGTCGTGTTCGCCACCGCGGGATTGGTCATCGATCAGCTCAGCAGCGCAACCCGTGAACGACTCCCCTGGGTCACGATCGTCGTCGGCGCGGCTCTCGTCCTCGCCGGCATCGCCATGGTCCTCGGCTGGAAGCCATCGATCGCCGTGCGGGGCCCCGACCTGGCCTCGGGGCGACGGGGGATCGCGGCCATGACCGGGTACGGCGCAACGTTCGCCGTCGCGTCCCTGTCCTGCACGATCGGCCCGTTTCTCGCCGTCACTGGCGTCGCACTCACCCAGTCGACCACCCAGGGGATGGCCACCTACGTCGCTTACGCCCTCGGCATGGGAACCATCATCCTGGCAATCAGCGTCTTCGCGGCGCTCGCCCACACCACACTCACGCGGGCCATGCGCAACCTCACCCGGTTCATGACACGAGTCGGCGGCGCGCTCATGATCGCCGCCGGCGTCTACGCCGTTTGGTACGGCAGGTGGGAACTCGGCGTCTACGCCGGCAACCTCGACGGCGACCCGGTCATTGACACCATCGAGGACCTCCGCCTCCGCATCGTCGAGAACATCGAAGCCATCGGCGCGGCGCGCATCGCGCTCGCCGTGGCCCTGTCGATCTGTCTTGCCGTGGCCGCCGTCCGCTGGCACCGTGCTGCCGGCGGCCGGGACCAAGAACTGCCGTCTCCGCCCTCAGTCACCCCTGCCGAACGCGGCCCACAGCTGCCGGTCGAGAGGATCTCGTGATCCGTCGTACGCGCCCCGGCGAATGGGCAGTGTCTCGAAGGGCCCGTTTGGCTGCAGGTGTAGCGGCCTCCGGCCTTGCGCTGACAGCGTGCGGGAATTCCGAGAGCACCTCTAATGAACCCGGCACCGAGAGCGCCGTCGACGGCGAACTGATCCATGTGCACGACGTGCTCGTCGGCGCTGGCGGGTCACCGGTGTACCTGGCCGCACACACCGGTCTCTACGAGCTACGGGACGGGGAACCTGTCCCACGCAGCGACCGCTTCGATGATCTCATGGCGGCCGCATCGAGCGCGACGGCACGCTCATCGCCTCCGGTCACCCCGACCTCTCGCGTGAAGACCTGCGCGTCGAGGGCAAGCCGCCTCTCCTCGGACTCGTCGAGAGCGAGGACGGGTCGATGTGGACGCCTCGGTCACTGCTCGGTGACGTTGACTTCCACGCGCTGGTCGTCGCCGAGGGGCGGCTGTACGGAGCGGACTCGACCTCGGCGCGGGTGCTGGTCAGCGACGACGGGGGGCAGATATGGGAGGCGCGGACCGGCGATGCCCAACTCCTTGACCTCGGCGTCGACCCCACAGACCCGGACCGCATGGCAGGCGCAGATCTCGATCGAGGTCTGATTGTGAGCGACGACGGCGGCAACAGCTGGGAGCCCGTGGCGGGCGCCCCCCAGCTGATCCACCTCGAGTGGACGTCCAGGTCGCTCGTCGGCATCGACGCCGAAGGGGCCATCATGACGAGCACCGATGACGGCGTCACGTCGGGTACAGGTCGCGCCGCTGCTCCGTGCCGAGGCAGTGGGCAGCGACGGCACCGACTTGTACGTCTACAGCCCGCGTGTCGGCCTGCACCGTTCGACAGACGACGGCGAGTCGTGGACCGAGGTAACCCCGTAGGACGTCCTGTGCTACTCGGGGGAGTCGGGTTTGTCACCCGGCGTCGCCGGCGAGGTCGGCCAGGAGTTGCTCCATCTCCTCCACCTCGCCCTCCTGATCCGAGACGACGTCGTCAGCAAGGGCGAGCACATCCGGGTGGGAGCCGTCCGTCTGGACCTCTCGAGCCATGGCGATGGCGCCTCGATGGTGCTCAATCATCATCTCCAGGAACATGACGTCGAACTCGGAGCCGCTCGCTGCCTCGAGCCGTTCCATGTCCTCGCCGGACATCATGCCCATGCTGTTGTCGTCTCCCATGTCCATCCCCTCATGGTCCATGTCGGTGGCAGCATCCGCCGCATCTTCACCCCATGCCTCCAGCCACTGCTGCATGCGATCGATCTCAGGCTGCTGAGCCTCGCCGATCCGGGTCGCGAGGGCTCGCACCTCGTCGGCATCGGCACGGTTCTCTGCGAGCGAGGACATCTCGATCGCCTGCTCGTGGTGGACGATCATCGCCTGAGTGAACGCGATGTCCGCCTGGTTCGGGTCGGATCCCTCGACATCGGCGGAGCCGTCCTGTTCCACGGGCGGGGGTTGCATCGCCGGGTCGTCGCCACTGTCGCTGCCGCACGCCGCAACGAGCAATGCGGCTGCGACCAGAACGAGGAGGGAGCGGAGACGGACGGGGGTGGTCATGGGGTGAGCCTTCCGAAGCGTTGATACGACACGTCGTCGTAGGTTTGCACGCCGCACGGTGAGGCCCAAGTCGGGCGCCAGACTCGTCGACGGAGGGCCCAGAGGCGACTGCGCCCCATCGTGCGCCACGTGGTGGTCATCGGAGTCGCCTGAGTCGTCTAGCCGGTTCTGGTTCAGCCGCCCCACATGGTCTTCGGAAAATGCGCCTGTGGAAGGCGGTCGGGGATGCGGCGCTCGTCCTGCTCGTGCTGGCACTGGCTCTCGGCCCACTGGCGCGGCTGGATCGCCGCTTCACCCGATGGCTCCCGTGGCGGCGCCAGCTGGGCGTCCGGTTCGCTCTGGTCGCGCTCGTCCCGGCGCCCTGTTGGTCCACGGCTGGGCCCGGTGGAGCTTGCGGCGTTTCCTCGGGTACGAGGTCATCCCGCAGCTCGGCCGGGAGGTACGCCTCGAGCCCGGTTTCGGCTTGGCGAACGTCGTCGGAGCAACGGCGCTTGCGTTCGCGCTCGTGCTCGCCGCCACGCCGTCGGATCGGGCACTGCGAGGCCTCGGCGCGCCGGCATGGAGGTGGCTCCACCACGGCGCGCGCTTCGACTTCTACTTGACCCTGCTCCACGTCGGCTACTTCTTGTTCCTGCACTACACGCTTTCGTTCCACAAGACGGTTCCCCCGCCCGATTGGTTCCACGTGCCCTTCGTGCTGACCGGCATCTCGTTGATCGGTCTGCAGGTCGCTGCCTTCATCAAAGACGGCGAGCAAGCGGAGCGCTCAGGAGGCGCCGGCGTGAGGCGGCACCTCTGTCAGCTGTCGTCACCAGCTCTTCTCTGGAGGACGGGCTTGCCGGCTGCCTCCCAGGCCTGCATGCCGCCTTCCAGCTGCGCCACGTCGGTGTAGGCCGCGCCCACCAGCGCCTCGGCGGCTGTCGCCGACATCCGACCCGACTCGCAGTACAGGAGGATCGGGGTGTCGGTGTCCGACGGCAGTCGTCGGTCGCCGGTGATCTCGTCGTAGGCGATGAACGCGTCGGTGCCCTCGATCTCACCCTCGTAGGGCTGGTGCACGTTGACCACGAACGCCCCCTGCGACATCCCAGTGGCGAATTCGTCGACCGACAGCGATGCGTACGCCATGGATCCGTGGTCCATCGACGCCATCGCCCCGTCGCCACGGGACGGTCCGTGGTCCATGCCAGGCATCCCGGCGACGAGGTATGCAAGGAACAGAGCGCCGGCCGCCACGGCGGCCGCGACCAGTGCACGTCCGCTGCGTTGCGTCGCCCGACTGTCGGATTCAAGATCGCTGGACATGAGCGGATGCTACGACAGCACGTCGTAGACTCGCCCATCAGCGAACCAATCCGTAGTCGACCACGACGCCATCGCGTAGTCCTTGCGGATGGTGGGATCGCACGCGACGAGCGACGATGCAGGACGAGCAGGCACGCCCTCCATGACGAAGGAACCACCCCCCATGCCACAACGATCCCGGACAACCCTCGTGATCGCGGCCGTCGGCCTCTTGATTGCCGGAGCGGTGTGGGTCGGTGCTACCCAGCCGTGGCGCGACGAGACGACCACCAACTCCACGGCCGCCACCGCGACCTCGATCGGACCGGGCGACGAGGCCGTCCTCGCCAGCGAGCGCGCTCGCCGCGGAAGCAACGCGGCGGTGCGTGAGGTCAGCCTCACGGCAGCGCCGGCCTCCATCGACCTCGGTGACCGGACGGTTGAGACGTGGGCGTTCAACGGAACCGTCCCCGGCCCGGAGATCCGGGTCGAGAAGGGCGATGTGCTGCGCGCCCTAGTCCAGAACGACCTCCCGGAGCCGATGACGATCCACTGGCACGGGATCGCGCTCCGCAACGACATGGACGGCGTGCCGGACCTGACCCAGGAGTCGATCGAGCCTGGTGCGTCCTTCACGTACGAGTTCACCGTGCCCGACGCCGGGACCTTCTTCTACCACCCCCACACCGGCACCCAGCTCGACCGCGGTCTCTACGGTGCCCTCATCGTCGAGGACGACGGCATGGCCGCCGACGGTGGACCCGAGGACGTCACCGTGCTTCTCGACGACTGGATCGACGGAACCGGGCAGGATCCCGACGATGTCCTCCAGGGCCTGATGTCCGGCGCCGGGCCCGGCCACGACATGGGTGCGATGGGGGATGAGGACATGGAGGACATGGACATGGGAGACATGGACATGGGCGACATGGAGATGGCAACCCCCGAGCGCCCACTCGGGAGCGATACGAGCGACGTGGACTACCCCCTGTACCTCGTGAACGGTCGGGCGACGTCGGAGCTGGCAGTGCGACCGGGCTCGACGACCCGGCTCCGGCTGATCAACGCCGGGGCCGACACGCCGTTCCGGGTCGCAGTCGGCGGCGCTCGGCTGACCGTCGTCGCCACGGATGGCTTCCCGGTCCAGCCCGTCACCGTCGACACACTGGTGATCGGCATGGGCGAGCGCTACGACGTGACGGTCGACGTCCCCGGAGGCTCGGGATTGCCGCTGGTCGCTGCCGTCGAGGGCAGCGACGGCGGTACGCAGGCGCTCCTCCGCTCCGGGCCAGGGACGATCCCGGAAGCCGGGTCACGTCCAGCCGAGCTCGACGGTGATCTGCTCACGCTCGATGACCTCGTTGCGACCGAGGACGTCAGGCTGACCACCCGTGCGCCGGACCGCACCTACGAGATCAGCATGCGGGGCGACATGCAGGCCTACCAGTGGGCCCTCGACGCGCCGGCGGAGGACGGCACCTCGATGCCCGTGCGGGAGGGCGAGCGCATCCGGCTGGTGCTGCGGAACGACACGATGATGTGGCACCCGATCCACCTGCACGGCCACACGTTCCAGATCACCGTCGACGGCCAACTCGGGGCTCGCAAGGACACGGTGATCGTGCCGCCGATGGAGACGGTTGTCGTGGAGTTCGACGCCGACAACCCAGGGTCCTGGGCGATCCACTGCCACAACATCTATCACGCAGAGGCGGGCATGGTGACCGTCGTCTCCTACGTGCGCTGACACCGACCGCTCGAGACACGTGGAAGACGCCGTGTAATCGAACGCTCGGCGAGCCTCACACCGAGGAGGAACACGGCCTGATGTGAAGGATCCCGTCTGCGGGATGGCGATCGCTGAGGCCGACGCCGTGGCCACCGTCGACCGCGACGCCTGAACATGCTCTTTCGGCAGCCAGGACTGCGCAGAGGAGTTCCGCGAGAACCCCGGCGACTACACCTAGCGCCATGGCTGACCTGGGGCCGCTCGGTGAGTCGCTCGCCGTCAGCCCGGCCCGTGGCGAGGGATCAACGACCGGCTGTTGGCGACGGCGGCCCGGTACAGCCAGCACCGCACCGGCCGCACCGGATGCCGCCGCACGGACTCCAGGAGGTACCCACGGAGCTGCTCCACGCCACCATTTTCGACGGATAGTCGGCGGACCTCCGAGGTCGCTGCGCCTGGCGACCCGTCTGGCCGCGACCGTGGGCATCGCCGCCGCCGGTACCCTCTACGGCGTACTTGCTGCGGGACTGGCCGTGCGTGACACGCTGGTACCGCTCCTCCTGCTCCCGGTCCTCGCACCGGTCCTGCTCGGGGCCACCCGAGCGTCGGAATCGGCGCTCGGCAACGGCGTCGGTGACGGCTGGTCGTGGTGCGGGCTGCTGGCGGTGTTCGCCGTCCTCTACACGATGCTCGGCATGACGTTCTTCGGCACGCTCCTGGAGGAGACGTGACA
>CAZCJT010000080.1:0-9161 GCA_964498565.1 uncultured Acidimicrobiaceae bacterium | reverse complement strand
GTGGGAGCCGTCGGGGCCGTCGGCGCCGCCGCGGCCGGAGGGACGGCGAGCAGGGCGGCTGCGAGCAGCCCTCCCGCGGCGAGCAAGCTTGTACGTCGCATGTAAGTGATTCTGCCTTCAGTTTCAGGGGTGGAAGGGCATGCCGCCGACGCCGTGCAGCGAGCTGCAGGGCCCCAGAAGCAGCGGGACCTTCCCCGATTCAGTCACGTGTCATGCAAAATTGCAAGAGAAACCGAGCACAAGTGAGCAAAGCGGCATTTCGTTCAGGGCAGCCCGGCCCCCGGGATAGCGACTTCGCCGGCCTCGATGCGCCCCGCTCGAACCTCCCGTGTGTGGGCCGGATCGCTGTCGTGCGCGGTGCAGACGTACAGCGTGCGACGCTCAGGCCCGCCGAGCATGCAGGCGAAGGGCTGGCGCTCGTCGCTGGTGCGGACCTCGTCGAGGAGCTCGCCGCCCTCGGCGACGCGCAGCACCTGGTGGCTGATCGGGGACGCCATCCAGACCGCGCCCTCGGCATCGAGGCAGATGCCATCGGGGACAGCACCCCGGACGTGGGCCCACTCCCGCCGGTCGTGGAGCGATCCGTCCTCGGCGATGGTGAACGCGGTCAGCCGACCGTTGAAGGATTCACCGACGATGAGCGTTCCGCCGTCGGGCGTCACCGCGCAGCCGTTCGGGAAGGACAGGTCGTCGGCCACGATCCGGGCCCGTCCGTCCGGGGTGACCAGCACCAGCGTGGTGGTCCGCTGGTCGGCGTCGGGATCGTGGAGGTCGAAGCCGAAGTTGCCGACGTAGGCGTTCCCCCGGGCGTCGACCACCATGTCGTTGCAGTGGAAGGGGGCGAGCTCGCTGAGGTCGGCTACCTCCTCCGTGCGACCGTCGCGCACGGCGAGCAGCCGGCGGTCGACCATCGACACGACGAGCAGCGTGCCGTCGGGACGCCAGCCGAGCCCCGACGGCTGACCCGGCACCTCGACGACGACCTCGGTCTCCTCGGTGGCGGGGTCGAAGGCCAGCACCCGGTGGTCGTGCATGTCGGAGAACCACAGCCGGCCGTCGTGCCAGCGGGGGCCCTCGGCGAAGCACAGGCCGTCGACCACGGGCGCCAGGGCTGTCACGTCGCGGAACCTAGCCCTCTCCGTCGGCCCACCGGGTGACCACGGCGGCGTGCGCTCCGAGCCGTCCCGCCTCCTCCCGGGCGATCCAGGTCACCCCGGTGCTCGGGACTCGTCCGAGCGCCCGGAGCTCCCACGCGCCTGTACCGACGACGCACACCGGCTGGACGGCTGCCCCCACCGCGCGCCCCGCGGCGGACACGAGCTCGTCGGTCCAGGTCACGTCGTCGTCGTCGGGAACGGCGATGACCGGCAGCGTCCAGCCGGCGAGGCCGTTGGGCCGAGCCAGGACCCGGCTGCGGTCGGGGCTCGGCACCACCAGGCGGAGCAGGCGACGGGCCACGGGCGGCAGCGTAGAACGGGCGGGTGGCGGGGTGGACCGGCGAGAGATAACGTCCGTTACCAGTTCCGCGATCCACATTCCACAGGGGGATGACGCCACCGTGCAGACCTACGACAAGATCTACATCGATGGGGCTTGGGTGGACTCCACCGGCTCCGACACCCTCGAGGTGTTCGACTCCACCGACGGCTCCGTGATCGCCACCATCCCGAGTGGCACGGCAGACGACCTCGACAAGGCCGCCAAGGCCGCCCGCGCCGCCTTCGACGGCTGGGCCGCCACGACCGCCGAGGAGCGGGCCAAGTACTGCACCCGCATCGCCGAGGGCCTCGGCGCCCGCATGGACGAGATCGCCACCGTGGTCACGCGCGAGGCAGGCATGCCCAAGTGGCTGAGCCAGATGGTCCAGGCCGGCCTGCCGATCAACTCCTTCTCCCAGGCCGCCGCCATCGCCGAGAGCTACGAGTACGAGCAGACGGTGGGCAACAGCCTCGTCGTCAAGGAGCCCGTCGGCGTCGTCGGCTGCATCACCCCGTGGAACTACCCGCTCCACCAGATCGCCGCCAAGGTGGCCTACGCGATGGCCGCCGGCTGCACCGTGGTGCTGAAGCCGAGCGAGATCGCCCCCATCGACGCCTACATCCTCACCGAGGTCATCCACGAGATCGGCTTGCCGGCCGGCGTGTTCAACCTCGTGCCCGGTGTGGGCCAGATCGTCGGGGAGGCGATGTCGGCCCACCCGGAGATCGACATGGTGTCCTTCACCGGCTCCACCAACGCCGGCAAGAAGGTGGCTGCCAACGCGGCCGGCACCATCAAGCGCGTCGCCCTCGAGCTCGGCGGCAAGTCGGCCAACATCCTCCTCGACGACCTCGACGACGCCGGGTTCGACGCCGCCGTCCGCGACGGCGTGGGCAAGTGCTACATCAACCAGGGCCAGACCTGCGTCGCGCTGACCCGCATGCTCGTCCCCCGGGCTCGCCTGGCCGACGCCGAGCGCATCGCCGCCGAGACGGTCGAGACGATGTACCAGCCCAGCGATCCCTTCGCCGAGGGCGCCATGCTCGGCCCGCTGTCGAGCCGGGCTCAGGTCGAGCGGGTCACCGAGTACGTCCGCAAGGGCATCGAGGAGGGCGCCAAGCTGGTCACCGGCGGCCCCGAGAAGCCCGAGGGCGTCAACCCCGACGGCTACTACGTACGCCCCACGGTGTTCTCCGAGGTCACCAACGACATGACCATCGCCCAGGAGGAGATCTTCGGCCCGGTGCTGTCCATCCTCCCGTACGACACCGATGAGGAAGCGATCGCCATCGCCAACGACTCGCCGTACGGCCTCTCCGGTGGGGTCCAGGGCGGCGACGTCGAGCGGGCCAAGGCCGTCGCTCGCCGGATCCGCACCGGCCAGATCGAGGTCAACCAGGGTGGCTTCAACCCGAACGCCCCCTTCGGCGGGTACAAGCAGTCCGGCTACGGCCGGGAGTACGGCACGTACGGCTTCGAGGAGTTCCTCGAGACCAAGAGCATGCAGCTCTGAGCCGAGCCGGCTGACGAACCTCGGTGGCGGGCCTTCGGGCCCGCCACCGGCGCGTCCGGCCTCCGGTGCGCTCAGAAGGTTGGGTCGACCCGGCGGATGGCCTCGGCGGCGAGCTCGGTGGCCGACTCGACGGTGCGTCGGAAGCCCGCCACGTCGACGCCCTCGCTCGACAGCTGCCCGTCGAGGTAGCGCCGGTAGACGCCCTGCACGATGCAGGCGGTCTTCCAGTTGGCCCACGCGACGTGGTAGTCGATGCCGGAGAGGTCGGCGCCGGTGGCGGCGCCGTAGGCCTCGAGCAGCTCGCCTCGTTCCGGGAACCCGGCGGCCATCGACGTCGCCGAGGTGGTGGCGACGTGCTCGTCGCCGGGCCGGGGCCAGGTCGCCAGGACGTAGCCCAGATCGGCCAGCGGGTCGCCCAGGGTGGCGATCTCCCAGTCGAGCACCGCAGCGATGCGGGCGTCGGGTCCGGTGATGGTGTTGCCGAGACGGAAGTCGCCGTGCACCACGCGGGCCGGGCCCTGGTCGGGGATGTTGGCCCGGAGCCACTCGTGCACCCGGCCGAGCAGCGGGTCCTCCCCGGTGCGCGAGGCCTCGTACTGGCGCCACCACGTCTTCAGCTGCCGGGGGATGTAGTCCTCCTTGCGGGACAGGTCACCCAGGCCGACCGCATCGGGGTCCACGGCGTGGAGCCGGGCCAGCACGCGGACGAAGTCGTGCCCGATGGCCGCCCGCTGCGCCGCGTCGAAGGCCCCCTCGGCATCGGCGGCGGTGTGGAGGACGACGCCTTCCACGTGGGCCATCACATAGAACGGCGCTCCGATCACCGACGGGTCGATGCACGTGGCCAGCGCCCGGGGCACCGGCACGTCGGTGGGGCCGAGCGCCTCGATCAGGCGGTGCTCGCGGCCCATGTCGTGCGCGGTGGGCAACAGCGTGCCCTCCGGCGGCCGGCGCAGCACCACCCGTCGACCCTCGGCGTCCTCGACCAGGTAGGTGAGGTTGGAGTGCCCGCCGGGCAGGCGCTCGAACCGCAGCGGCCCGACGGAGCCCACCTGCTCGGCGAGCCAGGCGGTGGCGGCGTCCGTACGGATGCCGGCGGGTCCTGCTCCGGCGGGCGTGGCTCCTGGGCGGCCATCGTCTCGGGTCACACGCGAAACCTACTCACGGCCCCGGATTTCCGGCCGTCTGACGGGACGCCGGCCGTCGGCCGCCGATACCGTTCCGGGCGGCGCGGGCCCCGGTGGCACCGGTGCGTCGAGAGAGTGGAGCGAACATGGACGGCGAGCTCGCCACGAACGTGACCGTGCGGGTCGGGGGCCAAGCCGTCCTCGAAGGCGTGATGATGCGGGCCGGCGACCGTGCCTGCGTGGCGGTGCGCCGACCCGACGGCGACATCGAGACCCGCATGCTCGACGTCCCGGGCTGGGCTCGACGGGCCGAGGCCACGCCGTTCGTCCGCGGCCTCGCCGGCCTCGGCGAGTCCCTGGTGCTCGGCGTGGAGGCGCTGCGCTGGTCGGAGGGCGCCGCCGGGTTCCGGCCCAGCGACAAGCGGCCGGCACCCATGTGGCTGCTCCTCGCCATCTCGCTGGTGGCCGTGATCTTCCTCATCGTCGTGCTGCCCACCGGCCTCGCCGGCCTGATCGCCGGGGGCACGGCGTGGTTCGGCACGGTCGAGGCTGCCGCCCGCGTCACCGTGCTCGGCAGCTACCTCGCCGTGGTCGGGCGTCGCGCCGACGTCCGGCGCGTGTTCGAGTACCACGGCGCCGAGCACCTGGTGGTCGCCGGGCACGAGGGGCACAAGCCGATGCGACCCGACGCCCTGCGCGGTGGGTCGATCCACCACCCCCGGTGCGGCACCAGCTTCTTGCTGGTGGTGGCGGGCATCGCCGCCGTCGTGCACCCGTTCCTGCCCCACGGGCCGCTGCTGCTGCAGCTGGCGGGGCGGATCCTCGTCGTGCCGCTCATCGTGGCGGTCTCCTACGAGGTGCTGACCTCGCTGGGCCAGCTGGCCGTGCACCGGCCCGGTGGCCGGCTCGACCGCTTCCTGCTGTGGCCGCAGCGCTTCACCACCCGCCGACCCGACGATGCCCAGGTCGAGGTGGCCATCGCGGCCCTCCAAGGAGCACTCGGCCCGGTCAGCGTCTCGCCGACCGGGCCGTCGTTGCTCGCACGATCTGCGTCCTAGAAGACGAGGATGAGGATCAGGATGAGAAGGATGAGACCGCCGATTCCGATGTACATGTGAAGGTCCTTTCGAGGTGGGATGGGGTGTCCGTGGGGACGCCCGGAGCCGTACCCCTGGCATGGAGACGGCAGAACGACCACGGGCGAAACCACCCCTTCGGGCCATGCCGAGCGGGGTTCCGGCCCCGCTCCCCATGGGAATAGGGTCCGACCATGCCTGCCTCCACGTCTCCCGTCACCGTCGCCGTCACCGGTGCTGCCGGCCAGATCGGCTACTCGCTGCTCTTCCGCATCGCCAGCGGGGCCCTCCTCGGCCCGGACCAGCCCGTCCACCTGAAGCTGCTGGAGATCACGCCGGCCATGGGCGCCCTCGAGGGCGTGGTCATGGAGCTCGACGACTGCGCCTTCCCCCTCCTGGCCGGCGTCACCACCTCCGACGACGCCAACGTCGCCTTCGACGGTGTCCAGGTGGCGCTGCTCGTCGGCTCGATGCCCCGCAAGGCCGGCATGGAGCGGGCCGACCTCCTCGAGGCCAACGGCGGCATCTTCACCGTCCAGGGCAAGGCGCTGAACGACAACGCCGCCGACGACGTGAAGGTCCTCGTGGTCGGCAACCCGGCCAACACCAACGCCCTCATCGCCATGCACTCGGCGCCTGACATCCCGCGCGAGCGCTTCACGGCGATGACCCGCCTCGACCACAACCGGGCCATCGCCCAGCTGGCGAACCGAGTTTCCTCTTTGGGCTCAGGCTCTTCGGTGAACGACATCACCAAGATGACGATCTGGGGCAACCACTCGGCCACCCAGTACCCCGACGTGTTCCACGCCGACGTCTCCGGCACGAACGGCTTCGAGGCCGCCGGCTCGGACCAGGCCTGGCTGGAGAGCGACTTCATCCCGACGGTGCAGAAGCGGGGCGCGGCCATCATCGACGCCCGGGGCTCCAGCTCGGCCGCGTCGGCGGCCAACGCCGCCATCGACCACGTCCACGACTGGGTGCTCGGCAGCCCGGCCGACGATTGGGTCTCGATGGCCGTGCCGTCCGACGGCTCCTACGGCGTGCCCGAAGGCATCATCTCCAGCTTCCCGTGCACGACGAAGGACGGGCAGTGGAGCATCGTCCAGGGCCTCGACATCGACGACTTCAGCCGGGCCCGCATCGACGCCTCCGCCAAGGAGCTCGTCGAGGAGATGGAGACCGTCAAGGGCCAGGGCCTCATCTGAGCCCACCGGATATTTCGTGCCTGGGTCAGGCGTGGCCTGACCCAAACACGAAATATCCGGGCTACTTGAGGAACTTGGACGTGGTGTTGTCGGCGAGGACCTTGCCGCCGGTCTGGCACGTCGGGCAGTAGTGCACCGTGTAGCGGGTGTAGGCCACCTCCCTGATGGCGTCCCCGCACACGGGGCAGGCCTCGCCGGTGCGGTGGTGCACGGCGCCGGGTCGGTCCTTCGACGACGACATGTCGTCCCGGGTCCGCTCGTAGGCCAGGCCCTCCTCGACGGTGTCAGCGATGGCCCGGACCAGCGCGGCTGCATCGTCGGGGCCGAACTTGGCGGTCATGGCGAAGGGCGACAGCCGGGCGCGGTGGAGCACCTCGTTGGCCAGGCGCCGGCCCAGCCCGGCGATGCGGCGCTGGTCGCGGAGGAACCCGTGGACCCGGGTGTTCTCCTCGTGGAGGAGACCCAGCAGGCCGTCGGCCTCGACATCGGTGGCGTCCGGGCCGAGGTGGTCGAGGGGCTCGTGATCTTCGGGGTCGCCGCCGACGACCCAGACGCCGGCCTTGCGCTCGGTCCCGGCCTCGGACAGCAGCAGGGCGCGGCCATCGTCGAAGAGCCACCGGGCCTGGCCGCCCTTGGGCTTGGCCGCCTGCTTCGGGTCGGGGCGCAGGCGTCCGCCCTGCATGAGGTGCACGACGTGGGTGGCCGACGCGAAGCGCAACAGCAGCAGCTTGCCCCGACGGCCGACCGATTCGAGCGGCTCGCCGTGGGTGACGGCGGGGTCGGGTGAGAACGTCTTCAGGGCGGTGAACGCGATGGGCCGGAAGCGCTCGAGGACCGCCCCGCCGAACTCGTCGGTGAGCCGCTCGGCGTGGGCCTGGACCTCGGGGAGCTCGGGCACGTCAGGCGAAGGCCGTGTCGGCCTTGACCCGGGCGAAGAGGTCGCCCAGCGCCTCGAGCGCCGCCCGGTTCTCCAGGAGCGCCCGGGCGTCGCCTCCGAGCACGAGGTCACCGGCGATGAACGCATCGAGGGCCGGCCGCCGACCGGCGGCCAGGTCTTCGGCCGTGCGCCGGTCGCTGGTCAGCCGCACGTCGGGCTCGCCGTCGGGGTCGGAGTCGACCCAGCACGCGCCCCGGTCGATCACGAGCCGCCAGCGGGCGACGTCACGCACCACCTGCTCGATGCTGACGGTCACGTCGGCCAGCGGATCGGGCTCGGGGACGACCCGGTCACGCGCCGCCGCGTCCATGGCCGCGACCCACTCGTCGGAGAGGAACTGCACGAGGTGCATCGTGGCACGCGACGATTGTCCCGTGGCCCCCCACCCCGCCGACGAGCACCCCCACGAACCGGGCGGCGACGGCTGGAGCGAGACATGGTCCTTCGACCTCGCATCGGCCGACGGCGAACTGGGGGGATGGGTCGCCTTCACCCGCTTCGCGGACCATGCCTGGTACCACGCGATGCTCGCGGGCCCCCGCCGTCAGCTGCTCGCGGTGCTGGACCACCACGTCCCGTTCCGGAGCAACCCGCTCGAGCTGCGGACCACCGGCCTGTGGGCCGACCATGTGTGCGAGACGCCGCTCGACCACTGGACCCTCGGCCTGGAGACCTTCGCCCTCGGCCTCGACGATCCCCTCGAGCTGCACGGCCGCCAGCACGGCGACACCGTGGCGCTCGGGTTCGACCTCGAGTGGGAGACCGACGGCCCGGTGCTGGAGACGGCGCAGGGCCCGGGCGACACCGGGTACGAGATGGCCTGCCGCGTGCACGGCGAGGTGCTGGTCGGGCGCGACGTCATCGACTTCGAGGGCGTCGGCACCCGCGCCCACCGCTGGGGGCCACTCGACTGGGCGGCCGACGACGGCTGGCACCTCACGGGCGTCGTGGAGGGCCCCACCCGCTGGTCGGTGGACCACCGTGACGGCACCACCGTCGCCGTGCGCGTCGACGGCGACGGGACCGTGGAAGCGCTCGAGGCGACCGGTCAGGTGCGCTCCGACGGCGACGGGCTGCCCACGGGCGCCACCGTCCGGATGGAGGGAGGCAGCCTGCAGGCCGAGGTGCTCGCCGTCACGCCGGTACCGATCGACGTGAGCGGGGGCCGGATCCACCGTCCCCGGGCGCTCGTCCGGCTCCGCACGCATGACCGGTGGGTCGGCGTCGGGTGGCTGGAGCGACGAGGCCCCGAACGGCGGCTGCTCGACGCGGGCTGAGTGGTCCTGCCGGCGTCACGCCGGCGCCACCACAGCCGGCGACGGCGATCAGGCCGGGCGCAGTGCGAGATCGAAGGCGTGGGCCACCCGGTCGGCCCAGACGGCGTAGCCGGCGCCGGAGGGGTGGTAGCGGTCACCGGAGAGGAAGTGAGCCCGGTGGCGGCGCTCGATCCACGGCGGCCGCTGCCAGACGTTGGCGTAGTGGATGCCGGGGCGGCGGGCAGCGCCCTGCAGGACCTGGTCGAGCCACCGGCCCCGCACCGACGCCAGCGCCCGCAAGGGGTGAGGGAGGCGGATGGCGTCGGCCAGACCGGGGATCGACACGAGGATGAGCGGGGCGTCTTCGGCGGCGCCGGCGATGGCGTCGATGTTGCGCCGGAAGCGCCGACGGCTGGTGAAGGCGGCGATGTCGTTGGCGCCGACGGTGACACCGACCGCATCGATCCGCTGGCCGATCTGGCCGAGGCCGTGGCGGAGCTGGAGCAGTGCCGGCAGCTGGCGCTCGACCACGTCGTCGCTGGTGGCCCCCGGCGTGGCGAACACG
>CAZCJT010000079.1:0-9162 GCA_964498565.1 uncultured Acidimicrobiaceae bacterium | reverse complement strand
CGGCCGTCCGACCGCGGCCGAGCTGCTCGAGGCCGTGCGGGAGTGGGTCGTGGGCGACGTGCGGGATGCGGCCTCCGGCCGGGTCGCATTCCACAGCCGGGTGGCCGAGAACGCGCTGTCCATGCTCGAGCGGGAGGCGACGATGGGCCCCGCCATGGACGCCGACCACCGCCACCGGCTGGCATCGCTCGGCGTGGCCGACGACCACGCCTTCGCCGCCGCCGTCCGCGACGGCAGCCTCAGCGGGGACGGCGTCGTGCGGGCGATGGCGGAGTCGGTCGTGGACAAGCTGCGGGTGGCCAACCCCCGCTGGTTCGCCTGAGCCTGGCCTGGGACTTCAGGCGCCGATGGCGTGGTAGCCGCCGTCGACGTGGATGATCTCGCCCGTGGTCTGGGGGAACCAGTCCGACAGCAGGGCCACCGTGGAGCGGGCGACGCCGGCCGAGTCGTTCACGTCCCAGCCGAGGGGGGCACGGTCGTCCCAGACGTCCTCGAAGGCCGAGAAGCCGGGGATGGACTTTGCCGCCAGGGTGCGGACCGGGCCGGCGGCGACCAGGTTGACCCGCACGCCCTTCGGCCCGAGGTCACGGGCCAGGTAGCGGGACGTGGACTCCAGCGCCGCCTTGGCCACGCCCATCCAGTCGTAGGCCGGCCAGGCCTGGGTGGCGTCGAAGTCGAGCCCGACGATGGAGCCGCCCTCGGGCATGAGCGGGACCACGACGTCGGCGATGGTCTTGAGCGAGTACGCCGAGATCTGCATGGCCACGGCGACGTCCTCCCACGGCGCCTCGGTGAACCCGCCGCCGAGGCACGACTCCGGTGCGAAGCCGATGGCGTGCAGGGCCCCGTCGACGCGGTCCCAGCGGTCGGCGAGGGCGGCCCGCACCGACTCGACGTGCTCGGGCACCGTGACGTCGAGCTCGAGGACGTCGGGCTCCGTGGGCAGCTTGCGAGCCGTGCGCTGGGTCAGCCGCAGGGCCCGGCCGGCGCCGGTGAGCACGATCTCGGCTCCCTCCTCCTGGGCCAGCTTGGCCACGCCGAACGCGAGCGACGCATCCGTGAGCACGCCGGTGATGAGCAGTCGCTTGCCGTCGAGGATTCCCATTGGCTCCTAGACCCCCTGCCCGAGGCCGACGTTACGGCCCGCAGGTCAGCGACGTGCCCTGTCCGGTGCACGGCAGCTGCGTCCGCCCCACGCCGGCCCGGAGCTCGCGCTCGCCGACCGGCTCGGGCAGCGTGATCTCGGCCACGACGTCGACGGCCACGTCGGAGCACTGGCCCTCGACATCCACCGTGACCAGCTCGACGAGGATCTCGTTCTCGCCCCGGTCGACCTGGGCCCGCTCGACCCGGGCGCACCCGGGCACGCCGAGGGCCGTGGCCCGGATCGTGTCGTCGTCGATCACCGAGAGCCGATCGGGCCGGACGAGGTCCCCCTCGTCGTCGGCCCGCAGGAAGACGAAGGCCAGCGTGGCGAGCACCACGAAGCCCACCAGGGCCACCACGAAGGGCACCGGGGAGAGCTGGCGGGGGGTGTCGTCCACGGTCGCCCACGTTAGGACCGGGTTGGGTCCGCCCGAAGACGCTCCGGGTAGGGTCCGCGGCGTGAAGATCGGAATCCTCGGAGGAACAGGTCCCGCCGGCTCGGCCCTCGCCGCACGCCTCGCCGACGCCGGCTACGAGGTGATCGTCGGGTCCCGCTCGAAGTACCGGGCGATGGAGAAGGTGGACGAGCTGCTGGAGCAGTGGCCCGGGCGTGAGCTGGCCATCGAGGCCGGTGACAACGCGATGGCGGCCAGCGCCGACGTCGTCGTCATCGCCACGCCGTGGGACGGCGCGACGCAGACAGCCGCCTCCGTGCGCGAGCACCTCCACGGCAAGGTGGTGATCTCCATGGCCAACGCGCTCACCCGCATCGGCAAGGAGTTCCAGCCCCTCGTCCCGCCGCGGGGCAGCGTCGCGGCCAGCGTCCAGGCCGTCGTGCCCGACTGCAAGGTCGCCGCCGCGTTCCACCACGTGCCGGCCAAGGAGCTGGGCGACCTCGACCACCCGATCGAGACCGACGTGCTCATCTGCTCCGACCACGAGGAGGCCACCGCCCTCACCGTCGACCTGGTGAATGCCATCCCCAACATGCGGCCCCTCGACGCCGGCGAGCTGTCGCAGTCGACGCCCATCGAGTCGTTCACCTCGGTGCTGCTCCAGCTGAACGTGCGCTACAAGACCCGGGTCGCCGTGAAGTTCACCGGCCTCCCCGACGGGCTCACCGGTCTCCCGAAGAAGCCGCCCCGCGCCAGCGTGGCCGCCGAAGGCGACGCCAACGGCAAGGCCAACGAGGAGAACGAGGACACGGACGCCACCGCCAAGTGAGCCCGCTGCGGCTCCACGACACGGCCCGGGGCGAGATCGTCCCCTTCGAGCCGGGCGAGGTCGTCACCATCTACACGTGCGGCATCACGCCGTACGACGCCACCCACCTCGGCCACGCCGCCGCCTACGTCGGCTACGACGTGCTGCAGCGCCGGCTGCGCGACCGCGGGCACCAGACCCGCTGCGTGCGCAACGTCACCGACGTCGACGACTCGATCCTCGCCAAGGCCCGCCAGATCGGCGTCCACTACCTCGATCTGGCTGCGGCGGAGACGGCCAAGTTCGACGACGACATGATCGCCCTCGGCATGCTCACGTCGTGGAGCGAGCCCCGGGCCACGTCGGCCATCGCGGACATCCGCGGCTTCATCGGCATGGTCCTCGACCGGGGCCACGCCTACCAGGCCGGCGGCGCCGTCTACTTCGACATCTCCACGTACGAGAAGTTCGGGCAGGTGTCGGGCTACGACCGCGAGACGATGCTCGAGTACGCCGCCGAGCGGGGCGGCAACGTCGACGACCCCAACAAGCGAGATCCGCTGGACTTCGTCCTGTGGCAGCCGTCGTTGCCCGACGAGCCGGCGTGGGACTCGCTGTGGGGCCCGGGCCGCCCGGGCTGGCACATCGAGTGCTCGGCTCTCGCCCTGCGCGAGCTCGGCACCACCATCGACCTCCACGGCGGCGGGGCCGACCTGATCTTCCCGCACCACGAGTGCGAGGCGGCCCAGTCCGAGGCCGCCACCGGCGAGCCGTTCGTGCGCCACTGGATGCACCAGGCGATGGTGCGGATGGACGGCGAGAAGATGTCCAAGTCGCTCGGCAACCTGGTCTTCGTCTCCGAGCTGCGCAAGCAGTGGGAGTCCATGGCGATCCGCCTCGCCGTGGTGAAGCACCACTACCGCGACGGCTGGGAGTGGCACGACGACCTCATGCCCGAGGCCACCGATCGCCTCGCTCGCTGGCGCCAGGGGGTTGCGGCCGGCGGCGACGGCGGCCCGGTGCTCGAGACCGTGCGCGCCCACCTCGACGAGGACCTCGACACACCCGGCGCGGTCGAGGCCATCGACGTCGCCGCCGCCTCCGGCGCCGACGTCACCGCCGCGGCGCTGCTGCTCGGCGTGCAGGTCGATCCGCAGGGCTGAACTGGTACGTTCCGGCCCGTGGGGGACGAGCGCGAGTACGGGAAGCTCTACCCGGTCGCCCGGGCCTTGATCCGGCCGACGATGCACGCCCTGTGGCGGCTCAACGTCACCGGCCTGCACCACGTGCCCGCCGAGGGCGCGGCCATCTTCTGCCCGAACCACATCTCGTTCATCGACTCGCTCGTGCTGCCGTGCGTCCTTCCGCGGCGCATCAGCTACGTCGGCAAGGCCGAGTACATGGACTCCTGGAAGACGCGCTACGTCCTGCCGGCGGTCGGCATGATCCCCATCGACCGTGGCGGCGGCAGCGCCAGCCAGCGAGCCCTCGACACCGCGGCCCGGGTCCTGGACCAGGGCGAGTTCTTCGGGATCTACCCCGAGGGCACGCGCTCCCGTGACGGTCGCCTGCACCGGGGCAAGACGGGTCCTGCCCGCCTCGCCCTGCGCACCGGCGCGCCCATCATCCCCGTCGGCCTGCGCGGCACCGACCACATCCAGCCGGCCGGCGCCGCGTTCCCGCAGCCGTTCCGTTCCTGCCAGATCAACATCGGCGCACCCATCGACGTCACCCGCTACCTCGACCGGGCCGACGACCGCCTCGTCCTGCGCCAGATCACCGACGAGGTCATGTTCGAGATCGGCAAGCTGTCGGGCCAGGACTACGTCGACGTCTACGCCGGCAAGCGGGCGACCGAGGCGCCCGAGCCGGCGGAGCCGGTGCGCGAGCGCGAGCCGGTGCTCGTCGGTGCTGGCGGCGCCGAGGAGCTCGAGGTGCACCACGACGTCGACGTGCGGCGGTCGTCGGCCGACGTGCTGTCCAAGTGGTGGTCGTGACGGACCAGGACGCCGTCGACCTCGCCCTCCTCGCCTTCCGGGTGGCCGTCGGGGCGGTGATGTTCGCCCACGGGTGGAACCACGTGTTCCGGGGCGGGAAGATCGAGGGCACGGCCGGCTGGTTCGGCTCGCTCGGGATGAAGCCGGGGATCCTGCACGCGTGGCTGGCCAGCCTGGCCGAGCTGGCCGCCGGCGTGTCGCTGGCGTTCGGCCTGCTCACGCCGCTCGGGGCCGCGGCCGTCGTGGGCACCATGACGGTGGCCCTGGTGACCAACCACCGCGGCAACGGCTTCTTCATCTTCCGCCCCGGCGAGGGGTGGGAGTACGTCATGACCCTGATCGCCGCAGGCGTGGCCATCGGGGTGGTCGGCCCCGGGCAGTGGTCGCTGGACGATGCGCTCGACCTGTTCCAGCCGGTGCCCGGCAGCGACGGCCTCTGGATCGTGCTCGCCGCTGGCTTCGGGGGCGCCGCGCTGCTGCTATCGGTGTTCTGGCGTCCGCAGAGGGGTCAGTAGCCTCGCCCGGATGCCCGACCAGATCGCCGTCACGCTCCCCGATGGATCCAGCCGCGAGCTGCCCACGGGGTCCACTGCCGGCGACCTCGCCCGGTCGATCGCGAGGGGCCTGGCCAAGAAGGCCGTGATCGCCGAGGTGAACGGCGTCGAGCGGGACCTGTCCCAGGAGCTCGCCGACGGCGACGTCGTCGCCATCGTCACGGCCGACTCGGACCAGGGTCTCTACGTCATCCGCCACTCCACGGCCCACGTGCTGGCCCAGGCGGTGCTCGAGCTGTTCCCGGGGGCCACGTTCGGCATCGGCCCGCCCGTGGAGAACGGCTTCTACTACGACTTCGAGCTGCCCGACGGGGGCACCTTCCACGAGGACGACCTGGCCCGCATCGAGGAGCGCATGCGGGCGATCCTGAAGGAGGCCCAGCCCTTCGTGAAGAGCGAGATCGACGCCGACGAGGCCCGGCAGATCTTCGCCGACCACAAGTACAAGCTCGAGATCATCGACAACGCGTCCACCGACCCCATGTCGGCGACGTCGGCCCGGGGGGAGGTGCGCTGCTACGAGAACATCCCGCCCGAGCCCCGCCCGAACCAGACCTTCCACGGCCACGACGGCTTCATCGACCTGTGCCGGGGTCCGCACGTGCCGACCACCAGCGACCACCTCGGGCACTTCAAGCTCATGCGCGTCGCCGGCGCGTACTGGCGCGGCGACGAGAAGAACCCGCAGCTGCAGCGCATCTACGGCACGGCGTGGGCCAGCAAGGCCGACCTCCAGGCCCACCTCGACCAGCTCGAGGAGGCCGCCAAGCGCGACCACCGCAAGCTCGGCACCGAGCTGGACCTGTTCTCGTTCCCGAGCGAGATCGGCGGCGGGCTCGCCGTGTGGCACCCGAAGGGCGGCATCGTCCGCAAGCTCATGGAGGACTACTCCCGGGCCCGTCACGAGGAGGGCGGCTACGAGTTCGTCTACACGCCGCACCTCACCAAGGCCGGCGTGTTCGAGACGTCCGGTCACCTCGCCTGGTACGCCGACGGCATGTACCCGCCGATGGAGATGGACAACGGCACGTACTACATGAAGCCGATGAACTGCCCGATGCACTGCCTGGTGTACCGCGGACGCCAACGCAGCTACCGGGAGCTGCCGCTGCGGCTGTTCGAGCTGGGCACCGTGTACCGCTACGAGCGGGCCGGGACGCTGCACGGGCTCATGCGCATCCGCGGGTTCACCCAGGACGACAGCCACATCTACGTGACAGAGGACCAGCTGGCCGACGAGATCACCGGGCTGCTCGACTTCGTCCTCTCCGTGCTGCGGGCGTTCGGCTTCGAGGACTTCACCTTCAACCTGTCCACGAAGGACCCGGAGAAGTACGTCGGCGGCGACGAGATCTGGGAGAAGGCGACGGAGGCGCTGCGCGAGGCGCTGGACCGCCACGGCCTCGAGTACGGCGTCAAGGAGGGCGACGCCGCCTTCTACGGTCCAAAGATCGACATCGACGTGCGCGACGCCATCGGTCGCGCGTGGCAGCTGTCGACCATCCAGGCCGACTTCAACCACCCGGAGAAGTTCGATCTCACCTACGTCGGTGCCGACAACGAGCACCACCGACCGATCATGTTGCACCGAGCCCTGTTCGGCTCGATCGAGCGGTTCTTCGGCGTGCTCCTCGAGCACTACGCCGGTGCCTTCCCGACGTGGCTCGCCCCCGTCCAGGCCGTGGTGTGCCCGGTGGCCGACGAGCACGAGGCCCACGCCGGGACCGTCGCCGACCGCCTCCGGGCCGCCGGCGTCCGGGTCGAGGTCTCGCCGGCCGACGACGGCCTGGGTGCCCGCATCCGGCGGCACAAGATGGACAAGGTCCCGCACATCCTCGTGGTGGGCGGAGACGACGTCGCCAACGACACCGTGGCCGACAACGTCCGGGGCGGCGACAAGCCCGAGCGCGACATCCCCGTCGTCGACCTCGTCGAGCGCATCACCGCCGAGATCCGTGACCACGCCTGACCACGGGCCACCCCGTTCGTCGCTCGACCGCCTGTGGGCCGGCTGGCGGACCTCGTACATGGACGAGGTCACCGCCGACGGCAACGCCGGGCTCCCCGCCGAGCACGGTTCCGTGTTCACCCGGATCCTGCTGGCCGTCGACGCTGGCGACCTCACCGACGAGACGGCCTACGTCGTGCACCGCGGGACGCACGCCTTCGCCATCCTCAACGCGTATCCGTACGGCTCGGGCCACGTGCTGGTCATGCCGTACCGGGAGGTGGGGGACCTGGAGGCGCTCGACCCCGAGGAGTCCGACGACGTCTGGCGCCTCATCCGCCAGGCGGTGCGGGCGGTGAAGGCCGCCTACCGGCCCGAGGGCGTCAACGTCGGCTTTAACCTCGGGCGGGCCGCCGGGGCCGGCGTCCCCAACCACCTGCACGGGCACGTGCTGCCGCGCTGGGACGCCGACTCGAACTTCATGACGACGGTGGCCGAGGCCCGGGTGCTGCCCGAGCCGCTGTCGGTCACGTGGGCCAAGCTGCGCGACGCCTGGGAGCGCTGATGCGGCGACCGGTACCGTCGGGCCGGTGAACGCCCCCGACGAGCGCCCCGAGCAACGTGACGACGACGTCGTCGACGAGCTGCCCGAGGACCTCGACGCCGCCGGCTACGTCGGCCCGTACGTCTTCCCCGACAACAACCGACGACGGATCCCCGGATACCTATACCTGCTCACTGCGGCCGCCTGCATCGCGCTGTGGGCGCTCGCCGGCGACGACGCCGTGCTGGTGAACGACGGCATCGGCGTCATCGGGATCGTCCTCGGCCTGGTCGGCGCCTACCACCTGCTCTCCGGGTTCGACCTCGAGGTCGACGAGCGCGATGCGCTCGTCGAGGCGTCCCGGGCCGTCGGCTTCCCGGTCGGGCACGCATCGGCCCAGATGGGCTGGCGCGGCCTGCGCAGCCGCCCGACCTGGCGGATCCTGCTCTACTCGGCCGAGGAGCCGCCCGAGCAGCGTGGCTTCGTCCTGGTCGACGGGGTCGACGGCGCCATCGTCGACACGCTCGTGGAGCGGAACCCCGAAGACTGGTCAGACCTCGACGGCAAGCTCACCGCGTAGGCCCCACGATCAGCGGACGGCGCCGATGGTCCGCTCGGCGCTGCGGAGGTGACCGGCGACCACGTCGACGGCCTCGCGCACCAGGTCGAGCGCACCCACGGTGGCGTCGGCATCGGCCACGCGCAGGTGGCGGCCCCAGTCGTCGGTGGGGACGTCGTCGATGCGATCGGCGCACCCCGCGGCGGTCTGCTCCAGCCGGTCGAGGATGGCCGCCAGGGACGTGTGGTCGTCCGGCCACTGCGCACCGCGCAGATCGGCGAGCCCCGGTGGGAGGACGGGATCGTCGTCGGCCCGGACCTGTTCGAGGGCCCGGTCCAGCAGCGCCAGGACCCCATCGGCGGCGATGAGGTGGTCGGCGGCGGATCGGCCGTCGGGGCCAGCCCGGCGAGCCAGCTCGTCGGGGTCGACCTCATCCCGGTCGTCGTCGGGGCGGGCCAGGACGCCACGGAACCGGCGCGGGAAGGAGCGCACCGCGACGGCCGCGTCGCTCGGGCTCAGGTGGTCGGTCGGCAGGGAAGCCATGGTCCCGACGGTATCGGGGAGGTGCTTGGTACGCTTCGCACACCATGTTCGACGGCCGCTTCCGCTCCAGCTTCGAGAAGGGCTTGAAGCCGGTCGGGGCCAACCTCCGCCGCGCCGGCATCAAGGCCGACCACCTCACCGCCTTCGGTGTGCTGATGTCGGGGGCCGCCGCCGTGGCCATCGCCAACGGGGCGCTGCGAGGCGGGCTCCTGCTGCTCGCCCTCACGGCCATCCCCGACGTGCTCGACGGTGCCGTGGCCAAGGCCTCCGGCACCGCCTCGCCGCGCGGCGCGTTCTTCGACTCGGTCATGGATCGCGTCGCCGACGCCCTCCTGCTCGGCGGCGTGGCCTGGTACCTCGACAGCACCCAACCGGGTCGCGTCGGTCTGTTGGCCATGGCCGTGCTCGGTGCCTCGCTGCTGATCTCCTACGAGCGGGCCAAGGCCGAGTCGCTCGGGTTCGACGCTCGGGGCGGGCTCATGGAGCGGGCCGAGCGGCTGATCCTGCTCGGGTTCGCGCTGCTGTTCGACTCCCTGCTGATCCCCGTGCTGTGGGTGATGCTGGTGCTCACCCTGGTCACCGCGGCGCAGCGCTTCGTGAAGGTGTGGACGCAGGCCTCCGCCACCGTGCCCCAGGCCATCCCCATCGACCGCGACCGCCGCCGGCGC
>CAZCJT010000078.1:0-9225 GCA_964498565.1 uncultured Acidimicrobiaceae bacterium | reverse complement strand
CGAAGGGCAGGCGCCGCAGGCGCGTCACGGCTTCGTCGGGGTCGACGCGCCCGGCGGCGACGTCAGCGAGGAGCTCCCGCAGGGTGTGGGCATCCACCGCCCTATCCTGGCTGGTCGTGACCGGCTCCGACACGTCTGCCCCCGCGCCGCCCGCCGGCGGCCGGGCCCGCATCGCGTTCCTCGGGCCGGAGGGCACGTTCAGCGAGCAGGCCCTGCTCACCCAGCCCGACTACGCCGCCATGGACCTGGTGTCGTGCGGGGCCATCACCGACGTGCTCCACGCCGTGACGTCCGGCGCCGCCGACGTCGGGCTCGTGCCGATCGAGAACGCGATCGAGGGTTCGGTCAACGTCACCCTCGACGCGCTCATCTTCGACCACGAGCTGCGGATGCAGCGCGAGGTCGTGATCCCCATCGTCATGTGCCTGCTCGCCCCGCCCGGCGTCGGCCTCGGCGACATCGAACGCGTCGTGTCCATCCCCGTGGCCACCGCCCAGTGCCGGGGCTTCCTCCAGGAGCACCTGCCCGGCGTCGAGCAGGTGCCGGCCAACTCCACCGCGCAGGCGGCCCGCACCGTGGCCGAGGAGGCCGACGGCCGGTCCGCCGCCATCGGCACGTCCCTGGCTGCGAAGGTCCACGGCCTCGAGGTGCTGGCCGAGGACATCGAGGACCACCGCGGGAACGAGACCCGCTTCGTGGCCGTCACCCGTGGCGGCGTCGCCGCCCCGACGGGGCACGACAAGACGACCATCGTGGTGTTCCAGCGGGCCGACCGCCCCGGCTCGCTGCTCTCGATCCTGCAGGAGTTCGCGGCCCGGGCCATCAACCTGACCCGGCTCGAGAGTCGCCCCACCAAGCGGGGCC
Organism: uncultured Acidimicrobiaceae bacterium; assembly: GCA_964498565.1. Taxonomy (GTDB): domain Bacteria; phylum Actinomycetota; class Acidimicrobiia; order Acidimicrobiales; family Salinilacustritrichaceae; genus Salinilacustrithrix. Next base: position 8,361 of record CAZCJT010000078.1, on the reverse strand, counting down.
TCGGCGACTACTGCTTCATCATCGACCTGGAGGGCCACGTCGGTGACGAGCTCGTGGCCGACGCGCTGCGCGACCTCAAGTCGAAGAACGAAGACGTCCTCTTCCTCGGCAGCTACGCCGCGGCCGGCGAGACAGCGCCCCGGGTCCGCCGCGAGGCCGAGGCGTCGTGGGCCGAGGCCAACGACTGGGTGCAGGCGTTGCGTGCCGAGGTTCCCACGGCATGACCACCGCGGAGCGACCTGGCCGTGGCCTGCGTTTGTTCGACGACAGCGCGCTCGTCTCGTTGCTGATGGATGGCATCGCCGTTCCCGCCCACGAGCTCAAAGCGCTGGTCGACATGGCCGGCGAAGCGATCGGGGCCACCAGCGCGCGGATGCTCGTGGCCGACTACGGCTTGACGTCGCTCCAGGAGCTGGGCACCGACGGCCCGACGGGGGCGCGCCAGCCCATCGAGGGGACGATGGCCGGCCGCTGCTTCGCGTCGTCGGAGGTCGTCGTCGCCGACCACGAGACCGCGGTGGTCTGGATCCCGCTGAGCGATGGCGCCGAGCGCCTCGGCGTGCTTGAGCTCGTGCATCCCGCGTGGTCGGAGGAGTGGCGTCGCGCGGCCGCGCCGATCGTGCGAGTGCTCGTGCTGACGATCGTGAGCAAGCGTCGCTACACGGACGTCCTCGTGCGCACGCGGCGGTCCGAGCCGCTGGAGCTCGCCGCCGAGATCCAGTGGGCGCTGCTCCCTCCTCTCGCCTGTTCGACCCGGAACAGCTCCATCAGCGGCGTCCTCGAACCGGCCTACGCGATCGGCGGCGACTCCTTCGACTACGCCGTCAACCCGAGCGGGCTCGAGTTCGCCATCATCGACGCCGTCGGCCACGGCCTCCCGGCGGTCGCGATCTCGTCCGTCGCCCTCAACTCGCTGCGCAACTCCCGTCGTGAGGGCCACGACCTGGCCACCGCCTACGGCAAGACCGACGCGGCGCTCCGGGCCCAGTTCACGCGCTCGGCGTACACCACCGGCCAGATCGGTTCGCTCGACGACGGCACCGGTGAGCTGACGTGGCTGAACGCCGGCCACCCGCTGCCGCTCCTGGTGCGAGACCAGTCCTTCGTCGGCGAGCTGACCTGCCGACCGTCCCTGCCGATGGGCCTGGGGGGCATGCCGATCGAGGTCGCGGTCGCGCACCTGCAGCCGGGCGACCGCGTGCTCTTCCACACCGACGGGATCATCGAGTCCGAGTCACCGCAGGGCGAGCAGTTCGGCATGGAGCGGCTGGCCGACCTGCTGGTCCGAGCCGCATCGGACGGGACCCCGCCGGCCGAGATGGCCCGCCGGCTGGCCGCCGCGGTGCTCGACTTCAACGGCCAGACCCTGCGAGACGACGCCACCCTGCTCATGATCGAGTACCACGGCAGCGACGCCCCAGCGTGACCGGGATCGGGGTGTTCCGGCCGGCCTCCCTCCACCACGGGATCGCCCGGGCGTGGCGCACGGGCCCGAGGACGCTCGGCTAGTTCGACGCCGTCGACAAGCTGCGCGACGGGTCGAGGGCGATGGTCGCATCAGACGCCACGGGACGTGGGCGCAGGCCCCACGCGAACACACCCGCGAGGATCAACCCGCTGCCGAGGGCGAGGACGTTGGCCAGGTCCTCGAAGCCGGTCAGCGCCTCGGCCGGGTTCGCCGCGTGGTACAGCACATGGGGCACGGTGAACACGGCATACGCGAGCAGCGCCGTCGACACCGACGCGCGGTTCCCCCAGATCGCGGCGACGAGGAGCACGACGCCGGTCGCGACGAACCCGGCGCCAGCGTCCGTCGCGAGGTGTTCGTTGTAGGGCGGCTGCGCGGCCACGAGCCGCGGATCGAAGCCCGGGAAGCTGCTGAACCAGTTGGCGGGCGCAGTGACCGCCCACGACCCGATCACCAGCTGTGGTGCGGCGAGCGTGACGGCGACGCCCAGCCGGACCCAGTACGCCGCACGCGTTTCCATGCCGGTACCGTACGAAGGAATGGTCTGGTGTACCAGGCCAATCGGGCGGATCGGAGGCAGGCCATTTCGGACGTGCTGGTGATCATCGGGGCGGGTCGGGCGCAGTCATCGGGGATCGAGGCGAGCCTGCGGGGCGCCATCATCGACGGTCGGCTCGCGCCCGGCACGCGCTTGCCGTCGTCTCGTGCGCTGGCCGCCGACCTGGGATGTGCCCGCGCCACCGTCGTCGCCGCGTACGAGCAACTGGTCGCCGAGGGCTATCTGCTGGCAAAGGTCGGCGCGGGCACCACCGTCGCGGCCGTCGGCACCCCGGTCGCACTCGACCTTCCAGAACCCGGCCCCCGAATGTTCACCGAGCTGCTGCCGGGTGCGCCGGATCCGAGCTCGTTCCCGCGTCGGGCGTGGGCCTCCACCGTCCGCAAGGTGATGCAGTCGAGCCCGGACTCGTTGTTCGGGTACGGCGATCGGCAGGGGCTGAGCGAGCTCCGCGTCGCGCTCGCCGGCTACCTGGCCCGGTCGCGCTCGGTGGTCATCGACCCGGGGCGCGTCGTGATCTTCGGTGGGTTCGCGTCGGCGTTGTCGACGCTGTCGGCGACGTTCGCGGAGCTGGGGGTCGCTCGCGTGGCCGTGGAGGATCCGGGGCTGCCGCCGCACGTGAGGGTCATGGGTGCCAGCGGGGTCGACGTCGTGCCGGTGCCGGTGGACGACGAGGGCATCTGCATCGACGATCTCGGCGATGCGAGGGCGGTGTTGTGCACCCCCGCCCACCAGTTCCCGACGGGGGTCGTGTTGAGCGCGACGCGACGCGCCCGCCTGGTCGAGTGGGCCCGCGAGCACGACGCATGGATCGTCGAGGACGACTACGACGGAGAGTTCCGCTACGACCGACGACCGATCGGCGCCATGCAGGGCCTCGACCCCGAGCGGGTCGTCTACGGCGGCACGGCCAGCAAGTCGCTCGCGCCGGGCCTCGGCATCGCGTGGCTCGTGCTGCCGCCGTCCCTGCTCGAGCCGGTGCTCGATACCGAGCGCGTGCGTCGCCACGCCGTCTCGACGATCGAACAGGCGGCACTTGCCCAGTTCATCGGCGCCGGTCACTTCGATCGCCACGTCCGTTCACAGAGGCTGCACTACCGGCGGCGGCGGGATGCCCTCGTGCGGCTGCTGGCGAGTCGCACGGACCTCCTCGACGTGGCCGGCGTATCCGCCGGGCTGCACGTCACCGCCTTCCTCCGCGACCGCGAAGAGCGGGAGATCCTCGACACCGCGCGGCAGCGCGGGATCGCGATGTTCGGGCTCGGCAACCACCGCATCGCACTGCCGCACCGGCAGGGAGTCGTCATCGGCTACAGCCGCTCACCGGCCCACGCCTTCCCCGCAGCCCTCGAGGCGCTCCAAGGAGTCCTGGACGTCCTCGACGTCCAGCGGTAACTCCCGCTCGGGTAGGACGGAGCGCGGCGACCACCACGTCGAGGGCGTCGGCGACGGTGGGACCGCGCCAGACGTCGGCGAAGTGGTGCTCTAGGCCACAGCCCCGATCGTCCATTCGCGGGCGGTCAGGCCACAGGGCACCGCCTGGGGAAGCACGCGAACAGCCGGCAGGGAGCATCGATCTCCGCGTCGACCGGGTGTCCGCTCAGCGTCCAATGGTCCGGTAGTCGAGTTCGAGGCTGGCCATCGCGGAGCGGATCCCGGGGCCGTCGTCACCCTCCCAGACGCAGAGTGGGGCGTCGAGGTATTCGGCCGCGGCAACGCATTCTGCGCCCAGCGTGGACACTCGATGGTCCGCTGCGATCTCGGCCATGCGGTAGGAGATCCTCCTGATGGGCACCACGTCGATGCCCTCCGGCAAGCTCAGCAACCTCGCCCCGAGCTCTCGACGGTGCGCAGCGCTCCACGCACCTGTCAAGGCGCCACCCCGAGCGGCCACAACGCTCTTGGCGAGGCGGTACAGGTAGAGGTTCGTCGTTGCCGGTTCGTGAGCGGCGAGCACGTCTGCGAGCTCGTTGGACGGATCGTCGGCCAGGAGGTCTCGGAGGAGGTGATCGTCGAGGACGGCTCGGCTCACGTCGTCGCGAGGTCGGGATCGTCTTCGAGGGAGCGAACGAAGTCGGCGTGCTGGTCGCCGGTGACCAGATCATCGAGGAGGCGGCGGCCCTGCCCCTTGGGGACCGTGAGCACGCCGAAGCCGAGGTCGATCACGTCGACGGGCCCGCCGCCGTCGAGGTTCCACCGATGCCGAACACCGGCCGGCAGGGACATCTGCCCCGAGGTGGAAACCAGGTATTCCTGCACACTCATGCCTGCATGCTACTTGGTGAAACGGTGGTGGTCACCAAGTGGCTGGCAGTTCGCACGGATCGAAGTTTTCGGTCCGGCACCCGCCGTACGGCCGGCCAGTGTTCACCCCGACCGATCATCCATTCGCGGTCACTGTGGTCCGAAGACGACGCGCCAGCTCGTCGATCTCGATGGGGTGAGCAGCGACGTGCATGACGAGGTCGTAGACGTCGTTGTTCGAGGCGGCGGTCGGGTCGGTGCCGTTGATGTCGAGGAAGACGGCGCATGCGAGCCATCCGAGGCGCTTGTTGCCATCAACAAGTGGGTGGTTCTTGACGACCGAGTGGAGCAGCGCAGCTGCTTTGGTCCACAGGTCGGGGTACGCGTCGTCGCCAAAGGCGGATGCCGGTGGCCGGGCAGCTGCCGCGGCGAGCAGTCCGAGGTCGCGAATGGGGGGCGGGTCCCCGAGGAGAGCGACCGCAAGCGTGACGAGGTCGTCGACGTCGAGGTACTCGGGAGCGTCCGTCACCGGCCGAGGCGCTCGATGGCGTCGGCGTGCGCAGCCAGCACACGCCGGGCCGAGGCGAAGACGCGGTCTCGGTGGTTCTCGATGCCGACGTACTCGCGCACGGCACGTCGAGCGACTTCCTGCATGGAGACGCCCTCCTCCGCAGCGCGACGGCGCAGCAGTTCCTGCTCTTCATCCGAGAGGCGGAGTGTCATGGCCATGCGTCGACGGTATCTGTGTCGCATCGTCCGGGCCTCAGATAGCAACGGCTTGACGGCGACACTGTTGGTAGGCGAGGTGAGGAGTTTGTCGAAGGCGACCTGCACCCGCGCGGCGGGTAGCGGCCGTTGATCTCGTTGCGTCGTAGGACCGGCGACCTCGGAGAAGTAGTGCTCCGGCACCCAGAAGGTCGTGGGTTCGGGGAGCAAGCTCTCGATGCGGAGGCCGTCCGGTGTCTGTAGCGCGATCTCGACCCCGGCGGAGGCGTCGAGGACCACCCGAGTCAATGCTCGCCGTGTTTGCGGATTTCCCGAAGAATCTCGGCGGCGTTGGCGTTGACCTCGGTGGCACCGTCTTCCTTGAGCGAAGCCAGCCACTCTTTGACGGTGAGGTCTGAGCCCTCGTCCTCGATGCGAACGAGCACGGGGTCATTCACAAGACCCTCGGCTCGACGTGCCACGAGGTCAGTGTACGGCCGTGGTCTCTGGGTGTCTCCAGGGTTTGGACCCGAACGGCGCGACAGAACAACTGATGCACGGCTGATCGTCATGGCCTTCCGCATCTGTGCTCGTCATGCGATCACCCGTATAACGTTCCTTCGCGAGCGCTCGAGGCTGACTCGTGCGAGTGGATCCTGCGCCGAACATCCGGCACTATGCGCGCCTGCGGCTTCGATCGCCTGCTAGCAGTCCAACGTGACCGGGGACTGCTCCTCCGAGTAGCAGACTCGCCGCCCGTCAACCTCGGTCAGCAACGACCGGGTGCCGCGCCGAAGTGCCTCGTTGGTCCCATTCACGACTGGCTCGAGCGCTGCCGCCACGAACCCCGTCGCCCTGTGACCTTCAAGGCGCCTTTCACCGACCGGCCCGTAAGTAAAGAAAGGCATGGTTTCCTTTAGGTAAGGTGGCCGCTTCGAAGGTCCGCTTGCATAGAGGAGCCAAGGTCGTGCGACCAGACGCCTTTCCGTCGAAGGCCCGGGGGACGGTCAGGAACACGATCGACGGGTACCACGCGTTCTTCCCCGAGAAGCTTCCGCGACGGATGGATCTGCCGCAAGAGATCGTCACGCTGCTAGATGAGGCGACAGGCGCCGTGCACCGACTCGGTGGGGTCGGTCGACTGATTCCGAATCCCCACCTGCTCATCGGGCCGCACCTGCGCTTGGAAGCCGTCCTCAGCTCCCGCATCGAGGGCACGAAGACGGACGTGTCCCAGCTGCTGCGGTTTGAAGCCGGCCAGAAGCCGTCGGCTGAGGAAGCCCATGACGCACAGGAAGTCCAGAACTACGTCACTGCGATGGAGCACGGGATCCGTCGGGTGCGGGAGGGCTTCCCGATCTCGGTTCGGCTGATGCGCGAGCTGCACGAGATCCTGCTGGGCGGCGTGCGAGGCCAGCATCGTCGTCCGGGTGAACTGCGGACGAGTCCCGTCTGGATCGGTGGCAACACGCTGAACGACGCAGTGTTCGTCCCACCACCACCCGAAGAGATGGGCGCGGCGTTGACCGATCTCGAGCGGTATCTGCACCAACGCGATCTTCCGCTGCTCGTACAGCTCGCGCTGGCGCACTATCAGTTCGAGGTGATCCATCCGTTCCTCGACGGCAACGGGCGGATCGGTCGTCTGCTCATTCCGCTCATGCTCGTGCTGCGCGGAGCGCTCCCGGAGCCCTTGCTCTACCTCTCGGCGTACTTCGAGCAGCACCGGTCGGAGTACTACGACCACCTGCTCTTCACCAGCCAGCGTGGTGACTTCGAGCCATGGTTGGCGTTCTTCCTGACCGGCGTCCGGCGCCAGGCGCGCGACGCCGAGGAGCGAACGGTGCGGTTGGTCGAGCTCCAGCACAGGATGCGGAATGAGCTGCTCGACGAGGGCAGGTCGAACTCCGTGGTGCGACTGGCGGAGCATCTCTTTGCCGTCCCCGTCGTCACCGCAGCTCGGGTGGAGGGTCTGCTGGGGGTCACTCGTCCGACGGCGCATTCCGCCATCGAGACGCTGGTCGAGCGGGGAGACCTGCAGGAGGTGACGGGCCGGGATCGCGGGCGCATCTACGAGGCGCCGGGAATCTTCGGTGCGGTGTACGGCCCGGTGGACATCGATGGGGGCCCAACCTTCGACGATCCCCAGCTGACGTTCGACCTCGATCTCGACGTGTCGGGCGACTAGCTAGATCGGCCCGACCTGCCGAGCGAGCTCCCGGTCGATCAGCTCGTTGGACCGATCCCGCTCCTCGACCAAGACTCCGGCGTAGACCCGCAAGAGGATGTCGATCGAGTGCCCGAGCCTCCGAGCGGCCTCGGCCGGCGACACCCCGGCCTGGAGCATCATCGTGGCGGCAGCGTGGGGGAGGTCGTACACGGTCGTGGACGAGAGCTCCGGTCGGTGCGTCCAAACGGCCGCCCGGGCCCGTTGCCAGATCGGGTTGTAGCTGGAAGGCGTCATCGGGCGACCCTGGACGTTCCGAAACAACATCTCGTCGTCCGGCCAGCGGTGGAGATGGGTGCGGAGCCGATCGGCGAGCGCCGGAGGCAACGGCACCTCACGGACCGCCCGGCCGCCCGGTGCTTGAGGCCCTTGCGTTCGGCGCGCTCGCCGTCATCGGTGTATCGAGCACCGGGCTCGGTCGTGGCCCCTCTGACCCGCACAGGTACCGGCGGTGAATCGTGCCCCGGAACGACGAAGCGCTGGTCGGCGGCTTCCATGCGGAACCCGTACCTGACCAGCGCTTTCTCCGGGCGGAGGGGGCGGGATTCGAACCCGCGGGACCCGAGGGCCCGACGGTTTTCAAGACCGTTCCATTCGTCCGCTCTGGCACCCCTCCGAGCTGTCGGAGGCTAGCGCTGGCCCGCAGCGAACCGGCGGTCGGTGCAAGCGTGCCGGCGGTCCCGTTCGGGGACGTGCCGGCCCGGACCCACGCAGGGTCCGGGCCGTGCCGATGTCGTGCGACATCACCGGGCGGAGCGGGTGGGATTTGAACCCACGGAGGGCGTGAACCCTCACTTCCTTAGCAGGGAAGCACCTTCGGCCTGACTCGGTCACCGCTCCAGGGAGGCGGAGGTTAGCCCGCTCCGCCGGAGCCGCCGAAGGCCGGGACCGCACCGGCTGCTCCATCGCTTGTGACCGCATTCACGATCACCATATGTTGCATTTCGGTTGCATCTGACCCAGAATCCGCAACATCGAACCAGCTGCTGGCCGCTGATCGCGCCGCCGCGGGCCCCGTTCCGGGCACGCCAGCGCGATCGGGCACCGGACCAGACCCTTCCGGTCGTGGCCCGCAGCCCTTCCCCCCGATGCCCCAAACGCCGGCGTCCAGGCGCGCGCCTGCACCGGCGGAAAGGACCCACATGTCCAACACCCCCCTCC
>CAZCJT010000077.1:0-9322 GCA_964498565.1 uncultured Acidimicrobiaceae bacterium | reverse complement strand
GCAGCTCGCTGCGGTACGCCGCGGCGCTGCCCAGGTACCCGGGCCACACGGCCGTGGTGTTGGTGACGTTGGCCGCCAGCGTCGGGAGGCCGGCGGCGACGAGGGCGGGGAACGAGATCAGCGATCCGCCACCAGCGACGGCGTTCACGCCGCCGGCGAGGAACCCGGCGACGGCGATCAGCACCGCCTCGGCGACGGTCACGAGCGGTCCTCGGCGCGGCGGGCGACGCGGTCCTGCTCGGCGTCCATCACCGTGTTGGTCATGCCGCCGAGGTGCTCGCCGGCGAAGCGGACCAGCTCGTCCAGGCGCTTGGGCGGGAACGCGAGCGTGACCGTCTGGCCCTCGTAGCTGAACCGGGCCTGCCACTGCCCGGTGGTGTCGGTGCGGTGCAGGGTGACCGTGGTGCGTGGGGCCGGCCAGGTCACCGGGCCCTCGAGCGTCGACCGACGGCGCGCCAGCCGGCGGCTGCTCGGCCGGATGGTCACCAGGACGTCGTCGACCTCGACCACGTCGCCGGCCGACTCGATCCTGGCCACGGCGGCGCCGGGGTCAGAAGCCGACGAGGACGGCGGTGGCGTCGCCGGCCGGACCGGTGAGCACGTGGGGGAAGAACCCCACGCCGAGGGTGACGGCGACGCAGATCGCCAGCGCCAGGCCGGCGCCGACAGGCACCGGCAGGGTGCGCCGGTCGGGCACGTCGGCGTCGTCGACGTCGCCGAGGAACATCGACACGGTGATGCGCAGGTACAGGAAGGCGGCGATGACGGCGGTGAGCATCGCGATGGCGGCCAGGGGGTACGAGCCGGCGTCGACCGCGGCGGCGATGGCGTAGAACTTGGCGAAGAAGCCGCTGGTGAAGGGCACGCCGGCCTGGCTGAACAGCAGCAGGGCGAAGACCAGCGCCAGCAGCGGGCGGGACCGGGCCAGGCCGCGGTAGTCGTCGAGCGCGTGGCGGTCGTCGCCGGTGCGGCCGACGACGGCCACGATGGCGAAGCTGCCGCCGACGAGGAACGTGTAGCTGGCCAGGTAGAACATCGACGCCTGCACGCCGCGGTCGGTGGCGGCCTGCACGGCGACGAGGACGAAGCCGGCGTGGTTGATCGACGAGTACGCCAGCATCCGCTTGACGTCGGTCTGCACGACCGCCATGAGCGCACCCACGAGCAGCGTGACGATGGCGACGGCGTAGATCACCGGCTGCCAGTCGACCCGGTAGGTCTGGAAGCCGAGGTAGAGCACCCGGATGAGCCCGGCGAAGCCGGCGGCCTTCACGCCCGAGGCCATGTAGGCCACCACCGGCGTGGGCGAGCCCTGGTACACGTCGGGCGTCCAGGCGTGGAACGGGGCGGCGGCGACCTTGAACAGCAGGCCGACGAGCAGCATGGCCATGCCGGCGAGGAGGATGCCGTTGTCGAACAGCGCCACCTGGGTGAGGTAGCTCAGGATCTCGACGAGGTTGGTGGAGCCGGTGGCGCCGTAGGTGAGGGCGATGCCGTAGAGCAGGAACGCCGAGGCGAACGACCCGAGCACGAAGTACTTGAGGCCGGCCTCCTGCGAGGTGACCCGTCGCAGGTGCATGGCGGCGAGGGTGTAGACGGCCAGCGACAGGATCTCGAGGCCGAGGAACAGGACGATGAGGTCGTTGGCCGACGCCATGACGACGCCGCCGGACGCCGAGAGCAGCACGAGCACGTAGAGCTCGGGCCCGTCGAGGCCCTCACGGCGCAGGTACCCGTCGGCCAGCAGCGCAGCGATCACGACCGACGCGCAGATGACCACGGTCATGAAGACGGAGAACCCGTCGACCCCGACCGCACCGGCGAGGGCCGTGAACGGACCCCGCTCGACGTCCTGGACCCGGTCCCACATCGGCCACGTGCACACGGCGGCCGCGATGGCGGCCACCGAGGTGGCCAGCGGGTAGAAGCCGTGGAACAGCGGCCGCCGGTTGACGGCGGTGAGCGTCATGATCCCGAGGGCAGCGCCGACCAGCACCAGCAGCGGCAGGACCATCGACCACTCGATGTCCGGCGTCGGGATGGGTTCGAAGGCCTCGTCGGCGCCCTGCAGGGGTGCCAGCACGTTGGCGAGCAGTGCATGCATGGTCACTCCCCCTCCCCGTGGTCGTCGGTGCTCTCGCCGTGGTCGTCGACGACCTCACCGGAGAAGCCGGAGGTGGCGGCGTCGGGCTCCTCGAACTCGGTGGCGCCCTCGATGTGGCTGACGAGCGCGGCGACCGAGGGCTCGATGCGCTCGAGCACCGGCTTGGGGTAGACGCCGAGGAACACGATGAGGCCGAGGAGCGGGAGCATGTAGGCCAGCTCGCCGGCGCGCATGTCGGGCGTGGCCAGGTCCTCTTCGGTGGGCTCGCCGTGGAACACCCGCTGGTAGGCCCAGAGCAGGTACAGGGCGGCGAGGATGACGCCGGCGGCGGCGGCCACGGCCCACCACTTCAGGGTGAGGTAGGCGCCGGCCAGCACGAGGAACTCGCCGACGAAGCCGTTGAGCCCGGGCAGCCCGATGGAGGAGAGCATCACGAGCGTGAACACGCCGGCGAGCACCGGGGCCGCCTTCTGGAGGCCGGACATCGCAGCGATGTCGTAGGTGTGGCGGCGCTCGTAGAGCATGCCGAGGAGGAGGAAGAGGGCACCCGTCGAGATGCCGTGGTTCACCATCTGCAGCACGCCGCCGCCGATGCCCTGGGTGGTCATGGCGAACGTGCCGAGGGCGATGAAGCCGAGGTGGGCCACGGACGAGTAGGCGACGAGGCGCTTGATGTCCTTCTGCATGGTGGCCACGACGGCGCCGTAGAGGATGCCGATGACGCCGAGGGTGGCGATGACCGGCGCGAAGAACAGCGAGGCGTCGGGGAACAGGTAGAGGCCGAAGCGGACGAACCCGTACGTGCCGAGCTTCAGCATGACGCCGGCCAGGATCACCGAGCCGGCGGTGGGCGCCTGGGTGTGGGCGTCGGGGAGCCACGTGTGCAGCGGGAAGAGCGGGACCTTCACGGCGAAGGCCAGGGCGAAGGCGAGGAAGATCCACTTCGCCGCCTCCCAGTCGAGCGGGTTCCAGGAGTCGCGGGCCTCCATGTCGCCGGCCTCGATGGCGTCCTGGTCGGCGGCGAGGGTCTCGGCCCGGCCCTCGGCGAGCTCGACGAGGTCGAAGGTGAGGCGGTCGGCGTCCTCGACCGCGGCGGTGAGCTCGTCGAGCCGATCGAGGTCCTCCTGGGGCACCTCGACGCCCGAGGACCCGCTCAGGTCGATGCTCTCCTGGAGGCCGGCCAGCTCCTCGCTGGCCGCCTCGAGGCCGGCGTCGCGGTCGAGGAAGGCGAGGCTCACGATGCCGACGAGCATCAGCGCTGAGCCGAACATCGTGTACAGGAAGAACTTCAGCGCCGCGTACACCCGCTGGCCGTAGCCCCAGCCGCCGATGAGGAAGTACATCGGCACGAGCACGATCTCGAAGAAGATGAAGAAGAGGAACAGGTCGAGGGCGCTGAAGGCGCCGATGCACCCGGCCTGCAGCAGCAGCAGCCAGGCGTAGTACGGCTTGGGGTCGTGCTTGGGCGTGACGGCCAGGAACGTCAGCGGGAACAGCACGCCGGTGAGGACGACGAGGAACAGCGAGATCCCGTCGACGCCGAGGTGCCAGCCGATGCCGAACTCCTCGATCCACTCCTGCGCGGTCTCGAACTGGAACCCGGCCTCGTTGCGGTCGAACGCGGCGAGCATCCAGAGGGTGAAGGCCCCGGTGGTCGCCGAGAAGAGCACGGCGAGGGGCCGGGTGAGCTCGCGACCGGACGGCAGGAGGGCGATCACGAGCGCGCCCACGAGGGGCACGAGGATCGACGCCGTCAGCAGCGGGAAGGCGAGGTTGGAGGTGGCTGCGAGCATCAGAGCGTGACCTGCGCGAGGAAGTAGGCGAGCAGGAGGACGGCGCCGCCGGCGATGCCGAGCGCGTAGTTGCGGACGAAGCCGCTCTGGAGGCCCCGGAGGCCGTCGCCGGAGCGGCGCACCACCGAGGCGACGCCGTTGACGGCGCCGTCGACGACGGTGCGGTCGAACGTGGAGGCGGCCTCGAAGCCGGCGCGGCCGGGGCCGCCCATGAAGGCCGAGATCCCACGGTCGTAGCGCCAGCCCTCGGCGAGGATGGCGGGCTCGATGGGCCGGCGCACCTTCTTGAGGTAGATGGCGTAGGCCACGGCGATGCCGGTGAGGCCGGCCAGGACTGCGACCACGGCGAGACCGACCTTGGTGCCGGTGGCGACCTCGATGTGGGCCTCGTTCTCCCCGAGCACCGGCTCGAGCCAGTCTCCGAGGAAGTGCAGGTCCGAGGCGAACGGCAGCTGGATGACGCCGCCGACGAGAGCGAGCCCGGCCAGCGCGACGAGCGGCAGCGTCATGGTCCAGGGCGACTCGTGCGGCTCGGCGTGGAGCACGTGGACGTCGTCGTGCTGGGGAGCGTGGGCCGTGTCGGGCTGCTCGAGGGCCTCGGCCTCGGCGCCGTCGGTGCCGAGCGCCGTGTCCTCGCCGTCGGCGTGGGTCGCCTCGGCGTGCTCGTCGCCGTGGTGGGCGTCGACGGTGAAGCGCTCGTCGCCGAAGAAGACCATGAAGACCTGGCGGCTCATGTAGAAGGCGGTGAGCAGCGCGGTGACGAGGCCGACGACCCAGAGGGCCGGGTTCTCGGCCCAGGCGTACAGCAGGATCTCGTCCTTGGAGAAGAAGCCCGAGAACGGCGGCACGCCGGCGATGGCCAGCCAGCCGACGATGAACGTGGCGGCGGTGATCGGCATGTACTTGCGCAGGCCGCCCATGCGGGCCATGTCCTGCTCCTCGTGCATGCCGTGGATGACCGAGCCGGAGCCGAGGAACAGCAGCGCCTTGAAGAAGGCATGGGTGATCATGTGGAACACGGCGGGCACGTAGGCGCCGACGCCCACGGCGAGAAACATGTAGCCGAGCTGGGAGACCGTGGAGTACGCCAGCACCTTCTTGATGTCGCGCTGGGACACGGCGATGGTGGCGGCGAACAGTGCGGTGCCGGCGCCGACCCAGGCGATGGTGGGCTGGATCCAGGAGTCGGCCTCGGCGATGATCGGGTTCACCCGGGTGAGCAGGTAGATGCCGGAGGTGACCATCGTGGCGGCGTGGATCAGGGCCGACACGGGGGTGGGGCCGGCCATGGCATCGGGCAGCCACACGTAGAGCGGGAACTGGGCCGACTTGCCGATGGCGCCGACGAAGAGGCAGCCGGCGATGAGCGTGGCGGTGGTGCCCGACAGGCTGCCGGCGCCGCCCAGGATCTCGTCGTAGCTGATCGAGCCGAGGGCAGCCAGGCAGGCGAAGATCGCCACCATGAAGCCCCAGTCGCCGATGCGGTTGGTGACGAAGGCCTTCTTGCCGGCCGACGCCTTCTCCGGGTCGGTGAACCAGAAGCTGATGAGGAAGTACGAGCAGGCGCCCACGCCCTCCCACCCGAGGAAGGTGATGAGGAGGTTGTCGCCGAGGACGAGCATCAGCATCGAGAAGGCGAACAGGTTGAGGTAGAGGAAGAACTTCGAGAAGTTCACGTCCCCGTGCATGTAGCCCACCGAGTAGAGGTGGATCAGCGTGCCGACGCCGGTGATGAACAGGCACATGGCGATCGACAGGGGATCGACGTAGAACCCCATGTCGATGTCCCAGCCGCCGATGGGCATCCACTCGAAGAGGGTCTGTCCGAAGACCCGCTCCTCCTCGGGGCGGTCGAGGAGGCCGGCGAAGACGGCGACGGTGGCGCCGAAGGAGCCGGCCATCATCGCGGTGGCCAGCCAGCCGGCGCCCGGCTCGCCGAGGAGGCGGCCGCCGAGGACGAGCAGCAGGAACCCGGCCAGTGGCAGGGCAGGGATGAGCCAGACGAGGTCGAGGAGCTCCATGGTTCCGCCTATCCCTTGAGGAGAGCCAGGTCGTCGGCGGTCGCGTCGGGGCGCCGTCGCATGATGGCCACGATGATCCCGAGGCCGACCACGACCTCGGCGGCGGCCACCACGAGGACGAACACCACGACGGCCTGGCCGCCGATGTCGTCGAGCATCCGGGAGAACGTGACGAAGGTGAGCGTCACCGCGTTGAGCATGAGCTCGACGCACATGAACATCACGAGCGGGTTGCGCCGGACGAGCAGGCCGGTGGCGCCGATGGCGAACAGCGCCGAGGCCAGGACGAGGTACCAGGAGGGCTCCACGCCCGCAGCGAGCAGCATCAGGCCGTGCCCTCCTCGGACGGGGCGTCGACCGTGGCGTCGCCGGGGCCGGCGGCCACGTCGGCGTCGTCGAGCTGGTCGGCGCGGGGAGCGGGTGCGGGCAGGTCGATGATCATGTCCGACGCCCTCGGGCTCTTCTTGGCCAACATGACGGCGCCGACGACGGCGATGGCCAGCAGGATCGACGTGATCTCCAAGGCGAAGATGTAGCGGGTGAACAGGACCCGGCCGATGCCCTCGATGTCGGGCACGTCGGATCCGGCTACGGAGCCGAGGTTGGCGATGGCGCCGGTGGCGTCCCATCCGGTGGTGGCGAAGGCGGCGACGGGGAGGGCGAAGATCGCCACGCCGGCCACGATGGCGGCGGCCCGCTGGCCGACGAGGGGGTCGACCGAGAGGTCCTCGGACCGGTCGACGCCGAGGAGCATGATCACGAAGAGGAACAGCACGACGATGGCGCCGGCGTAGATGATCACCTGGACGGCGGCGAGGAAGTGGGCGTTCTGGGCCACGAAGAGCACGGCGACCCCGAAGAGGGTGCCCACCAGGGACAGCGCCGAGTGGACCGGGTTCTTCGACAGCACGACACCGAAGGCGCCGACCAGGCAGATGGCGGCGGCGACGAGGAAGACGAAGGTCTCCATCAGTGCCCGCCCTCCTGGTGGCCGGTCTCCTCGACCGGATCCCCGCCCACCTCGCTCGGGCTGAGGTTGCCCTTCGCCGTGCCGGGCTGGCGCCGGACGTCGGGGGCGTACTGGTCGCGGGGCCCGGTGGCCTGGCCCTGCTCCGGGGCCCGTTCGCCCCAGCCGAGCTCACCGGCCCAGGCCACGATGCCCTCGAAGCTGGCGTCACCCGACGGTGCCGTCGCCCGCATCCACGCCGACGTGTGGGGCTCGATCTCCTCGGCGTCGGACCAGTCCTCCCACGGCATCTTCTTGGCCCGCCCGTCGTCGTCGACGACCAGCTCGGCCTTGGTGTAGATGCCGTCCTGGCGGTTCGTGAAGGAGAACTCGAACAGCTTGGTCTCGGTGATGGCCTCGGTGGGGCAGGCCTCCACGCACAGGTCGCAGTGGATGCAGCGCAGGTAGTTGATCTCGTAGATGAAGCCGTAGCGCTCGCCGGGGCTGACCGGGTCGGCGGGGTCGTTGTCGGCACCGCGCACGTAGATGCAGCGGGCGGGGCACACGCCGGCGCACAGCTCGCACCCGATGCACTTCTCCATGCCGTCCTCGTAGCGGTTGAGGACGTGGCGGCCGTGCCGGCGCATCGGGCGGTTGTACTTGCCACCCTGGTCCTTCGCGTACTCCGAGGTCACGACCCGGCCGGACTGGCTGCCCTTGGCGAAGGTCTTCTTGACCGTGATCAGGAATCCGTCGAGATAACCCATCAGGCTTCCACCTCCCCGAGCTCGCGGCGCTGGCGGGACACTTCCGACGCTCGGCTGAGCAGCGCGAAGGAGGCGCCACCCACCACGAAGAACCCGACGCCGATGACCACCCCGTAGTTCCAGCCCTCGTCACGGCCCACGTTCAGGGCGGCGAGCAGCAGGAGCCAGCCGAGCTGGATCGGGATCAGGACCTTCCAGCCGAGGTGCATGAGCTGGTCGTAGCGGAACCGCGGCAGGGTCCCCCGGATCAGCACGAAGACGTACATGAAGACGAACATCTTCGCGACGAGCCACACGATGCCGGAGACGGGCTCCAGGAAGCCGGGGAGCAGCGGGCCGGCCGGCCCGCCGAACCACAGCGTGACGATGACGGCCGACATGGTCACCGGGTGCATGAACTCGGCGACGAAGAACATGCCGAAGCGGATCGAGGAGTACTCGGTGTGGAACCCGCCGACCAGCTCCTGCTCGGCCTCGACCAGGTCGAAGGGGGGGCGGTTCGTCTCGGCCAGCGCGGCGATGAAGAACACGGCGAAGGGCACGATGCCGGTGAGGATGACGTTCCAGTTGGGCACGAAGCCGGCGAAGCCCTCGCCGGCCTGGACTGCGACCATCGACCGGGTGGAGAGGCCGCCCGTGGTCATGATCAGGGTGGCGACGGAGAGGCCCATGGCCGCCTCGTAGGAGACCATCTGGGCCGTGGCGCGCACGGAGCCGAGCAGCGGGTACTTGGAGCCCGACGCCCAGCCGGCGAGCATCACGCCGTAGATGCCGATGGAGGACACGAGCAGGATCCAGAGGATGCCGATGGGCGGGTCGGCCAGCTGGGCGTAGGTGTCGTGCCCGGCGATGGTGACGATGCCGGCGTCGCCCCCGCGGAAGGTGCCGGCCAGCGGCACCACGGCGAACACCAGGAACGCCGGCACGACCGAGAGGAAGGGAGCGAGGGCGAAGACGAAGCGCCGGGACCGGGTCGGGACGAGGTCCTCCTTGGCGATCAGCTTCAGGCCGTCGGCGAGGGTCTGCAGCATGCCGAAGGGCCCGGCCCGGTTGGGGCCGATGCGGTTCTGCATGTCGGCGATGACCTTGCGCTCGAACCACACCATGAAGATCACCGAGACCAACAGGATGAGGAACGTGACGAGGACCTTGCCGATGGTGATCAGCACCTCGGCGAGGCCGACGCCGTCGAGGTAGAGCGGGTCCAGGGCGTAGACCAGGCCGGTCACCGGGCCACCTCCACCCGCACGTCGGTGACGAGGGCCGAGGCGTCGATGAGCTCGGCGGCGTGCCCGCCGGGCTGGAGGAACGCCAGCAGCGCGGCGCCCTTGGGCACGGCGGCCGAGGACCGGACCGGCACGGTGAGCGAGCCCCGCCCGGCGTCCCGGTTGGAGACGGTGACCTGGGCGTCGGCGGACACGCCGAGGCGGTCGAAGTCGTGCGGGTGCAGGTGCAGGACGGCACCGGGGGCCAGCTTGGCCAGCGAGCGGGAGGCCTGCGTGGCGGTTCCCAGGTCGTAGAGCTTGCGGGTGGTCAGCAGTCGCAGCGAGTAGCCGCCGGGCTCGGGGGGGCGGACCGCGTCGGCGTGGAAGCGGATCGGTGAGGGCAGCTCGGCGCTGGCGGCCTGGGTCTCGGCCCGGTCGACCGGCCCGGCGCCGTCGCCCTCGTCGTCGGGGGTGGCGGCGTCGGCG
>CAZCJT010000076.1:0-9349 GCA_964498565.1 uncultured Acidimicrobiaceae bacterium | reverse complement strand
CGGGCTCGGCGACCACGTCGCCGAGGTCCGCACCATCGGCGACGTCGACGCCGCGGTGCGCAAGGCGGTCGAGCTGCTCGGCGACGACGAGGCCATGCTCGTCACCGGCTCCACCTACGTGGTGGGCGAGGCGCGGGGCACGCTGCGCCGCCTCGGGTTCAACGCCCGCCGGTGACGACCACTACCGTCCCGGCCCGTGAACCGGACCTTCGTCATGTGCAAGCCCGACGCCGTCGAACGCGGCCTCGTCGGTGAGATCGTCGCTCGCTTCGAGCGCAAGGGCCTGATCCTCGTCGCCGCCGAGCTGAAGACCGCCGACCGGGCGCTGGCCGAGGCCCACTACGACGAGCACCGCGACAAGCCGTTCTTCGGCGAGCTGGTCGACTTCCTCACCCGTGGGCCGGTGATGGCCATGGTCGTCGAGGGCCCGGCCGACAACACCTTCTCCGTGTGCCGCACGCTCATCGGCAAGACCAGCGTCGACGACGCCCAGCCCGGCTCCATCCGGGGTGACTTCGCCACCACCACCAACGAGAACCTCGTCCACGGCAGCGACTCCCACGAGTCCGCCGAGCGGGAGATCGGACTCTGGTTCGGGTCGCTCCGCTGACGGAGTTGCTCGGCAGCGCCGCGCAACTGCCGACCTGTGAGGTACCCGACTGTTGCGATCTCGTGACAGGGAACTACCCTGGCGCCCTCCGATACGCTGACCGCTCGACACCCGACCTGGTCCCCGACGGAATCGTGAACGCATGTCCGAGAACGTCTTCACCACCCTGATGGGCCGCGACATGGCGGTCGACCTCGGCACCGCGAACACGGTGATCTACGTGCGCGGTCGGGGCATCGTGCTCAACGAGCCCTCGGTCGTGGCCGTGAACGTGCGCGACGGCCGTCCCCTGGCCGTCGGCGCCGAGGCCAAGCGGATGATCGGCCGCACCCCGTCGCACATCCAGGCCATCCGCCCGCTCAAGGACGGCGTGATCTCGGACTTCGAGATCTGCGAGAAGATGCTGCGGTACTTCATCCAGAAGGTGCACCAGCGCCGCTGGGCCAAACCCCGCATGGTCATCTGCGTCCCCTCCGGCATCACCGGGGTCGAGCAGCGAGCCGTGCTGGAGGCAGCCGAGTTCGCCGGCGCCCGCAAGCCGGCCCACATCATCGAAGAGCCCATGGCCGCGGCCATCGGCGCCGGCCTGCCCGTTCAGGAGCCCACGGGCAACATGATCGTGGACATCGGCGGTGGCACCACCGAGGTCGCCGTCATCTCCCTCGGCGGCATCGTGGCCAGCCAGTCCGTCCGGGTGGCGGGCGACGAGCTGGACGAGGCGATCATCCAGTTCATCAAGAAGGAGTACTCCCTGGCCGTCGGCGAGCGCGCCGCGGAGGAGATCAAGATCGGCATGGGCTCGGCCTGGCCGCTCGAGGAGGAGCTCTACGCCGAGGTGCGAGGGCGCGACCTCATCACGGGGCTCCCGAAGACCATCGTGACCTCCACCGAGGAGATCCGCGACGCCATCGAGGAGCCGGTCACGGCCATCGTCGACGCCGTGAAGGTCACCCTCGACAAGACGCCGCCGGAGCTGGCGGCCGACATCATGGAGAAGGGCATCGTGCTCGCCGGCGGCGGCGCGTTCCTCCACGGACTGGACGCGCGGCTGGAGCACGAGACCGGCATGCCGATCGTGATCGCCAACGACCCGCTGCACGCCGTCGCCTTCGGCTCGGGCCTCGCCCTCGAGGAGTTCGATGCCTTGAAGGACGTGCTGTTCAACAACCCGCCCGAACACTGAGTCCCGCCATGTCCGAGGGCCTCCCATGGCCATGACCGGTCCCCGCCGCAGCGGCCGGTCACGGCTGACCATCCTGCTGCTCGTGCTCACCTCCGTCACCGTGCTCACGCTGGACTTCCGGGGCGTCGGCTTCCTGGGCGATGCCCGCCGGGCCGTCGGCTCGGCGCTCAGCCCCCTCCAGGGCGCCGCCGACTTCGTGGCCACCCCGTTCCAGAACACGTGGAACGGCATCACCACCTACGACGACCTGTCCGACGAGAACGACGCCCTGCGCACCCAGGTCGAGCAGCTCGAGGGCGAGGTCGCCCGCAACGCCGACGTGGCGGCGCAGTACGACGAGCTGGTCGGCCAGGTCGACATTGCGTGGGTGGGAGCCCTCACCACCGCCACGGCCCGCGTCGTGCAGCAGCCGGCGAGCTCGTTCTCGCACGTGATCGGCATCGACAAGGGCACCGGGGCGGGCATCCGCGTCGGCATGCCGGTGGTGGTGGGCGACGGCGACGGCCTCGGCGGTCTGGTCGGCCGCGTGGTCGACGTCGGTGCCGGCAGCGCCTCGGTCCAGCTCGTGACCGACCCGGACTTCCGGGTCGGCGTGCGACTGGTGACCAGCCAGCGCTTCGGCACCGCGTCGGGGCAGGGTGCGGGACGCGACCTGCTCATCGACACCGGCATCGAGCCGGGTGAGGACGACGCCGACATCCCGTCCCTCGAGATCCTCACCACCTCCGGCATCGACGACCGGTCGTCCTTCCCGGCGTCCATCCCGGTGGGCAAGGTCACCCGGACCCGTCCGGCCAACGGCGGCCTCACCCTCGAGGTCTTCGCCGAGCCGCTCGCCGACCTGGACCAGTTGAGCTTCGTCTCCGTCGTGCTGACGACGCCGGTGAGCTGATGCTGCGCGTCGCCCGACTCTCCCTCGTCCTGGTCCTGGCCCTCACGATCCAGACCACCTGGCTTGCCGACCTCCGCCCGTTCGGCGAGACCGGTGATCTCATGCTCCTCCTCGCCATCGCCGCCGGGATGGCCGGCGGGCCCGTCCGGGGCGCCACCGTGGGCTTCGTCGCCGGGGTGGCGATGGATCTCGTCCTGCTGAGCCCGTTCGGGCTGTCTTCGCTCACGTACCTGACGGTCGGATTCGTGGTCGGCGCGGTGCACGACGGCGTCCTGCGCTCGGCACCATGGATCCCCGTGCTCGTCAGCCTCGTCGCTTCTGCCCTCGGCATCGTGTTCCTGGTCATGCTCGGCCAGCTGGTCGGCCAGCAGTTCCGGGTGCCGAACCTGCCGCGGATCGTCGCCGTCACCGCGGTGATGAACACCGTGCTCGCCTTCCCTGCCCTGTTCGTGGCCCGCTGGATCGAGAAGGCGGCCCCGGACCGGATGCTGCAGCCCTCCATGCGAGGCCTCCGATGAGCCAGCGCATGGAGTCCCCGCGCCTGCGCCTCGGCGTGCTCGGCATCGTCGTCGTGGCCCTGTTCGTGCCGCTCTTCGCCCGCCTCTGGTACCTCCAGGTCCTGTCGTCCGAGACGTTCACCGAGGCCGCCGAGGCCAACCGCATCCGGGTCGTCCAGGTCGAGGCACCCCGCGGCCGCATCCTGGACCGCGACGGCACGGTCCTGGTCGACAACCGCGTGTCCATCGTGGTGACCGTCGACCGGGTCCGCTTCGCCGAGCTCGAGGACGACCAGCGCACCGAGATGCTCGAGCGCCTGGCCGGTGAGCTGACCCGCTACGGCTCGCCCGCCACCGTCGAGCAGCTGCTCGACCGGGTGAACGACCAGCGGTACTCCCGCTACGCGCCCGTCCCGGTGGCCGAGGACGCCACCGAGGAGCTCAAGATCTTCATCGAGGAGCACGAGCAGCTGTTCCCGTCGGTGGCGGTCGAGCGGGTGGCGGTGCGCCGGTACCCGTTCCAGACCCGTGCCGCGCACGTCATCGGCTACGTCGGCGAGATCAACGACGAGGAGCTGGCCGAGCGGGCGAACAAGCCCAAGACGTACATCCGGGGCAACCAGATCGGCAAGACCGGTGTCGAGCGGATCTACGAGGACGACCTGCGTGGGATGCCCGGCCAGACCGTGTTCGAGGTCGACGCCATGGGCGATCCCGTGCGCATCCTCGAAGACCTGTCGACGCCGCCGATCCCCGGTGACGACGTGTGGCTCACCCTCGACATCGAGACCCAGGCCCTGTCCGAGGACCTGCTGGCCCAGGCCCTGGAGGCCGCTCGCGACCGTCGGGTCTCGGCCGGCAACCTGCCCAACCGCGGCAACGCTGGCTCGGTGGTGGTCACCGACCCGCGCAACGGCGAGGTCCTGGCCATGGCCAGCTACCCGCTGTACGACCCCAGCGACTTCGTCAACGGGATCTCCTCGACCCGCTGGGCGTTCCTGAACAGCAACGAGGCCGACAAGCCGATCCTCAACCGGGCCATCCAGGGCGTCTACGCCCCCGGCTCCACGTTCAAGCTGTTCAGCGGCATCGCCGCCATGGTGCACGGCCTGCGCACCCCGGAGCAGCCCTTCGTCGACAAGGGCACCTTCACCGTCGACGACTGCCGCGGCCCTGGCTGC
This sequence comes from uncultured Acidimicrobiaceae bacterium, assembly GCA_964498565.1. Lineage (GTDB taxonomy): Bacteria > Actinomycetota > Acidimicrobiia > Acidimicrobiales > Salinilacustritrichaceae > Salinilacustrithrix. Next base: position 4,986 of record CAZCJT010000076.1, on the reverse strand, counting down.
ACGTTCAAGAACGCCGGCTCGAAGGCCTACGGCACCGTCGACATGTCGCGGGCCATGACCGTGTCCTCGGACGCGTACTTCTACAGCCTCGGTGCCGACTTCTGGAGCAACCGGGGCCGGCTCGGCGACGAGGCGCTGCAGGAGACGGTGCGCCTGTTCGGCTTCGACCAGGAGACCGGCGTGCCGCTGCCCTCGGAGCAGGCAGGGCGGATCCCCACGCCGCGCCAGCGCAAGGCCCAGTACGAGGCCAACCCGGACCTGTTCCTCACCGGCGACTGGTTCACCGGTGACAACGTCATCATGGCCATCGGGCAGGGCGATGTCGGCGTGACCCCCCTGCAGCTGGCCAACGGCTACGCCACCTTCGCCAACGGCGGCACCCGCTACGCCCCGAACATCGCCCGCAAGGTCACCCGCAGCGGCTCGCCCGAGTCGGTGAAGCGAAGCTTCGAGCCCCGGATCAACGGCCGGGTCGAGCTGCCGGAGGCGTTCCGCCAGGCCATGCTCGACGGGCTCGTCGGGGTCACCACCAGGGAGGGCGGCACGGCGACGGCCACGTTCTCGGACTTCCCGAACGACACGTTCCCGGTCGCGGGCAAGACCGGCACCGCCCAGGTCGACAAGAAGGCGGACACGGCGCTCTTCTCCGCCTTCGGTCCCGCCTACGCCCCCGAGTACCAGGTCACCGTGGTGCTCGAGGAGTCCGGGTTCGGTGGGACGGCGGCCGCTCCTGTCGCCCGAGCCCTGTTCGACGTGTTCGCCGGCGTCACCCCCATGCCGATCATCCAGCCGGGGGGCGGCCTGCTCGAGCCGGAGCCCGAGGCCGACGTCGACGGAGCGGTGGAGCGACCGGCCGACCGACTCGGCGGGATCGCCGAAGGAGGCGCGGACTGATGGAGAGCTTCGCCGGGCGCTGGCCCGGGACCACCCGTGCCGCCTCCTTGCGGCGCAACCCGGCCGCCCCGTGGCGCCACGTCGACCTGCTCCTGCTCGGCTCCGTGGCGCTCATCGCCGTCATCGGTTCGCTGATGGTGTTCTCCTCGACGCGTGGCTCCGGTTCCGGACCGGCTGACACGGCGGTGCTCGAGCGCCACCTCGTATTCGTGGCCGCCGGCCTCACCTGCATGGCCCTGACCACGATGGCCGACTACCGCCGGTTCCGCGACTGGGCGCCGATCTTCTACGGCGCCGTGTGCCTGCTGCTGCTCGCTGTCATCTCTCCGTTCGGTACCGAGGTCAACGGCGCCCAGGCGTGGTTCCAGCTCGGCCCCATGCAGCTCCAGCCGTCGGAGTTCTCCAAGATCGCCGTCATCATCGGGCTGGCGTCGCTGGGCGCGCACTTCGGCAGCGACATCGACCTGCGCCGCCTCGCCATCCTGCTGGCGGTCCCCGGCATCCCGCTCCTGCTGATCATGCTGCAGCCCGACCCCGGCACGGCGATGGTCTTCGTCGCCATCACCATGGGGGTCCTGCTGGTGGCCGGCGTGCGGGCCAAGCACATCGCCGGGCTGACGCTGGCCGGGCTCACCGCCGTGGTGGGCCTCCTGAGCTCGGGCTTCCTCGCCGACTACCAGACCGACCGCCTCACGGTGTTCCTGAACCCGGCAGCCGGTCTCAAGGCCGAGGCCTACAACCTCAACCAGTCGAAGATCGCCATCGGGTCCGGGGGCGTGCTGGGCAAGGGGCTGTTCAACGGCACCCAGACCCAGCTCGACATCGTCCCCGAGCAGCACACCGACTTCATCTTCACGGCGGTGGGGGAGGAGCTCGGCTTCATCGGCGCCGCCACGCTGCTGATCCTCTTCGCCGTGATCGGCTGGCGGATCTGGCGGATCGCCCAGCTGTCGCGCGATCAGTTCGGCGTCCTGCTGTGCGTCGGCGTGCTGTCGATGCTGGCCTTCCAGATCTTCCAGAACGCCGGCATGACCATGGGCATCATGCCGATCACCGGCATCCCGCTGCCCTTCGTCAGCTACGGCGGCTCGTCGACCATCGCGCTCTTCGCCGGCCTCGGCCTGGTGCAGAGCGTGCACATGCGCCGCTTCACCTGATCCCCCGGTTTCGCGGCCCGAAACCGACCGGAAGTGCTCGATCTGGCACCAGCGGAGCGGTGTGGGGCCGATCGGGGAACGTTCCGGAGTCTCCGGTACCCTGGGCGGACCGTGTCCGCCGCGCCCCCGCACCTCTCCGCCACAGCCTCCACGGGGTCCTCCAGCGTCTGGGGGGCGCTCGAGCCGCATTTGCCCAAGGTGGCCAAGCCGGCTCGCTACATCGGCCTCGAGGACGGCGCACCGGCCTCCGAGCGGGCGCCGCACAAGGTCGGCTGGCTGCTCTGCTACCCCGACACCTACGAGATCGGCCTGCCGAACCAGGGCCTGCAGATCCTGCGCGAGATCGTCAACGAGCGCGACGACGCCTACGCCGAGCGGGGCTACGCGGTGTGGAGCGACCTCGAAGCCATCATGCGGCGGGAGCGGATCCCGTTCTTCTCGGTGGAGACGCACACCAGCGCCGCCGACTTCGACGCCATCGCCTTCAACCTCTCCGCCGAGCTCACCTACACCAACGTCCTGAACTGCGTGGACCTGGCCGGCGTCCCCGTCCGCTCCGACCAGCGGGACGAGACCCACCCCCTGGTCGTCATCGGCGGGCACTGCACGTACAACCCCGAGCCGCTGGCCGACTTCGTCGACGTCGTCGTCCTGGGCGACGGCGAGGAGGTCATCGGCGAGATCACCGACGTGCTCCGGGAGTGGCGTGCCGAGGGCAAGCGGCCCGGGTCGCGACCCAACGTGCTGCGGGCGCTGGCCGGCGTCGAGGGCGTCTACGTCCCCTCCCTCTACGACGTCGCCTACGACGGTCCCCACCTTGCCGCCGTCACCCCCCGCTTCGCCGACGTGCCCGAGCGGGTCGAGAAGCGCACCATCGCCGACCTCGCCGCGTGGCCGTACCCCAAGCAGCAGCTGGTGCCCCTCACCGAGGTCGTCCACGATCGCCTGAACGTCGAGGTCTTCCGCGGCTGCACGCGCGGCTGCCGCTTCTGCCAGGCCGGCATGATCACCCGACCGGTGCGGGAGCGTCCGGCCGAGCAGGTTCGCTCGATGATCGAGCAGGGCCTGAAGCGCACCGGCTACGACGAGGTCACCCTCACCAGCCTGTCGACGGCCGACTTCTCCGGCATCGAGCAGACGGTCCAGGACGTGATGGACCTCGACACGGGCAGCACGCAGCCGATCACCCTCGGTCTGCCGTCGCTGCGGGTCGACGCGTTCACCGTGGGCCTGGCCAACAAGATCCAGAACGCCCGTCGCACCGGCCTCACCTTCGCCCCCGAGGCCGGCACCTGGCGCATGCGCCAGGTCATCAACAAGCTCATCCGCGAAGAGGACCTCTACGGCGCCGTCGGCTCGGCGTACTCGCAGGGCTGGCGTCGGATGAAGCTGTACTTCCTCACCGGCCTGCCGAGCGAGACCGACGAGGACACCCTGGGCATCGCCGAGCTGGCCAAGAACTGCGTCGAGCTGGGCCGGGAGCACCACAAGAACCCGAGCGTCACGGTCAGCGTCGGCGGGTTCGTCCCGAAGCCGTTCACCCCGTTCCAGTGGTTCGGGCAGAACACCGAGGTCGAGCTCCGCCGCAAGATCAACCTGCTCAAGGACACCACCCGCAAGATGGGCGGTGTGCAGCTCAAGTGGCACGATCCGCGCGCGTCGGTCGTCGAGGGGCTGCTCTCCCGTGGCGACCGCCGCCTGGGCCCGGTGCTCGAGCTGGTGTGGCGGCGCGGCGGCGTCTTCCAAGAGTGGGGCGAGCACTTCGACGAGCGGTTGTGGCTCGACGCCATGGCCGAGTGCGGCCTGGACCCCGACTGGTACATCCACCGGCACCGCACCGAGGACGAGGTCCTCCCGTGGGACCACCTCTCCGCCGGCCTGCACAAGGACTTCCTGTGGATGGACTGGCAGGACGCGCTGGCCGAGGTCGGCCTGCCCGACTGCCGCTGGACCCCCTGCTACGACTGCGGCGCCTGCACCGGCTACTCCATCGAGCACATCGTCGCCTCGGCCACCCCGCCCGCCGGCGGGAGCCAGGGGACTGGCGTCGATCTCAGCGCCGGCCACAGCGTCCCGGTCTCGCTCACGCCCCGCATCCCGAGCGGCGCACCCGGGAGCCAGCGGTGACACCGCCCAGGACCGAGCGCATCCGCATCCGGTTCGACAAGTGGGGGCGCATCCGCTTCACCTCCCACCGCGACGTGGCCCGGGTGTGGGAGCGCAGCCTGCGCCGGAGCCGGCTGCCGGTGTCCTACAGCGAGGGCTTCTCGCCCCGCCCCCGGCTGCGCTTCGGGCTCGCGCTGGCCACCGCCCACGAGTCCTGTGGCGAGTACCTCGACGTCGACCTCGAGCCGGGCGCGGTGTCGTCCGGTGCCGTCGACATCGACCAGGTCGCCCGGCTCGTGAACCCGACGCTGCCGCCCGGCATGACCATCCAGGCCATGGCGCACGTCGAACCCGGTGCGCCGAGCCTGCAGGAGTCGGTCGACTCCTGCTCGTGGCTCGTCGACGTGCCCCAGCTGACCGTCGGGGAGGCGCACGACCTGGTCGAGCGCACCCTCGCTGCAGAAGAACTCCCGGTCACGCGGACGCGCAAGGGCAAGTCGGTCACCGACGACATCCGCCCGAACGTGCTCGCCCTCCGAGTCGCCGATCCCGACGAGCTCCCACCGGCTGCCGACTGGCAGCCGGCCGGTGCACTGCTCCGGGCCGAGCTGGGCACGCACCCGCGCGCCTGCCGGCCCGGCGAGCTGCTCGCCGCGGTCGATCCGACGCTCGATGAGGGTCGCGTCATCCGGCTCCACCAATGGACGATGGTCGACGGCGCCCGGTGCGAACCCGTCCCGCTCGAGGCGATGCCTCCGGCGGGTGCAGGGATCGCCCGGCCGTCGGCCGCGCGCGCCGTGGGCCTGGCCAACGGCCGCAATCCGCTGTC
>CAZCJT010000075.1:5535-9480 GCA_964498565.1 uncultured Acidimicrobiaceae bacterium | reverse complement strand
GCTCTGGCCCGGCACCACGAACTCGGTCGGGAAGGGGAAGCGGGCGCTGAGGGCGTCGGTGCGCTCGGACAGCGCCGCCACCATCGCCTCGGTGACCAGCGTCTGGCCCTCGACGAGCTTGGACCGGTTCTCCGGCTGGGTGGCCAGCTCGGCCATGAGGACGTAGAGGTCGTGCTCGACCGACACGAGCAGCTGGTCGAGCTCGTCGCCCCGTTCGGTGGCGGCCCGGGCGAGGCCGATGGCGGCCTGGGCCTCGTCGACGGTGCCGTAGGCCTCCGGGAGCCGGTGGTCCTTGGGGACCCGGCCGCCGAACAGCAGCCCGGTGGACCCGTCGTCGCCCTTGCCGGTGTACACCCTGCTCATCGGGCCGGACCCTAGTTTCCCCTTGGGGGGGCGGGAGGGGGCCCTCGGTAGTCTCGCTGCTGCATGTCCTCCCCCTTCCTCGACCTGATCGCCGAGCGGGTCGTCGTCTACGACGGCGCCTTCGGCACCTACGTGCAGGGCCTCGACCTCACGGCGGACGACTTCGGCGGGGACGACCTCGAGGGCTGCAACGAGATCCTGGCCGTCACCCGGCCCGACGTCATCGCCGGGCTCCACGAGGGGTACTTCGCGGTCGGGTGCGACGTCACCGAGACCGCCACGTTCGGCGCCTTCGCCACGCCGCTCGCCGAGTACGGCCTGGCCGACCGCGTCCACGAGCTCAACGTCGCCGCCGCCCGCATCGCCAAGGAGGTGGCGTCGGGCCACGCCGCCGACGGCAGCCCCCGCTTCGTGGCCGGCTCCATCGGCCCCGGCACCAAGATGCCCACGCTCGGCCACATCACCTACGCCGAGCTGCGCGACCAGTACGAGGTCCAGGCCCGCGGCCTGCTCGAGGGCGGCGTCGACCTCTTCCTCGTCGAGACCCAGTACGACCTGCTCGGCCTGAAGGCGGCGGTCAACGGTTGCCGCCGGGCCATGGCCGGCACCGGCCGCCACGTGCCCATCCAGGCCCAGGTCACCATCGAGATGACGGGGACCATGCTCCCCGGCACCGAGATCGGCGCCGCCCTCGCCGCCATCGACCCCCTCGGCGTCGACATCGTCGGCCTCAACTGCGCAACCGGCCCGGGCGAGATGAGCGAGCACCTCCGCTACCTGTCGCAGCACTCGCGCCTGCCGATCTCCGCGCTCCCCAACGCCGGCCTGCCCTCCGTCGTCGACGGGAAGATGCACTACGACCTCACCCCCGAGGGCCTCCTCGAGGCCCAGTCGCGCTTCGTCACCGAGCTCGGCGTCCAGGTGGTCGGTGGCTGCTGCGGCACGGGGCTCGACCACATCCGGCTCCTGGCCGAGCACTGCAAGGACCTCACGCCCGCCCGCCGCGACCCCGAGCACCTGCCCGGCGCCACGTCGGTGTACTCCTTCACGCCCTTCGAGCAGGACCTGTCCGTGCTCATCATCGGCGAGCGCACCAACGCCAACGGCTCCAAGGCGTTCCGCGACGCGATGATCGAGGGCGACTGGGACACCGCCGTGAAGATGGCCAAGGACCAGGTCGCCGGTGGCGCCCACGTCATCGACGTCTGCGTCGACTACGTCGGCCGGGACGGCAACGCCGACATGCACGAGATCGCCAGCCGGTTCTCCACGCAGTCCACCGTGCCGCTCATGATCGACTCCACCGAGCCCGACGTGGTCGAGACCGCCCTGCAGCACCTGGGCGGTCGGGCCATCCTCAACTCGGTCAACCTCGAGGACGGCGACGCCCCCGGCACCCGCTTCGACCGGTTCCTGAGCCTGGCCAAGGAGTACGGCGCGGCCGTCGTGTGCACCACCATCGACGAGGAGGGCCAGGCCCGCACGCCGGAGTGGAAGCTGCGGGCGGCGAAGGCCATCCACGACCTGGCCATCGAGCGCTACGGGCTCGAGCCGTCCGACCTGATCTTCGATCCCCTCGCCCTCACCCTCGGCACCGGGCTCGAGGAGTCCCGCCGCGACGGCATCAACACCCTCGAGGGCATCCGCCTCATCAAGGAGCAGCTGCCCGGCGTGCACACCACGCTCGGCCTGTCCAACATCTCCTTCGGCCTCAAGCCCGCCGCCCGCCACGTGCTGAACAGCGTCTACCTGCACGAGTGCCAGCAGGCCGGCCTCGACTCCGCCATCGTCCACGCCGGGCGCATCCTGCCGCTCGCCCGCATCCCCGACGAGCAGCGCGACGCCTGCCTCGACCTCATCTACGACCGGCGCGGCACCGAGGGCGCGCTGTCGGGCGGCGACGCCGACTACGACCCGCTCACCAAGATCCTGGAGCTGTTCGAGGACGTCGAGTCCGTCGCCCACGTCCAGGAGGACCGCAGCGACTGGCCGGTCGAGGAGCGCCTGAAGCAGCGCATCATCGACGGCGAGCGCAACGGCCTGGTCGAGGAGCTCGAGGAGGCCCGCAGCGCCGGCATCGCGCCGCTCGACATCATCAACGACCACCTGCTGGCCGGCATGAAGGTGGTCGGCGAGCTGTTCGGCTCCGGCGAGATGCAGCTGCCCTTCGTGCTCCAGTCGGCCGAGACGATGAAGGCCGCCGTCGCCCACCTCGAGCAGTACATGGAGAAGTCCGACACCGACACCTCCAAGGGCCGCATCGTGCTCGCCACCGTGAAGGGCGACGTGCACGACATCGGCAAGAACCTGGTCGACATCATCCTCACCAACAACGGATACGAGGTGCACAACCTCGGCATCAAGGTGCCGGTGGGCGACATGATCGCCAAGGCCCAGGAGGTCGGCGCCCACGCCATCGGCATGTCCGGCCTGCTCGTGAAGTCGACGCTGATCATGCGCGACAACCTCGAGGAGCTGAACCAGCGGGAGCTGGCCGAGATCCCGGTGATCCTCGGCGGCGCCGCCCTCACCCGCAGCTACGTCGAGCGGGACCTGCGTGAGGTCTACGACGGCCGGCTCTTCTACGGCCGGGATGCGTTCGAGGGCCTGCGCACCATGGACCGGCTGCGTGCCGTCCGGGCCGGCGAGGAGCCCGATGATCCCGACTGGGGCACCGTGCCGTCGACCTCCACGGTCCGGGCCCGGGCCGGGATCGCCGAGAGGGACCCGTCCGCCGACGCCGACGTCGAGCGGCCCGACCGCTCCCCCGAGGTCACCGACGTCGACGTGCCCACCCCGCCGTTCTGGGGCAGCCGGGTCGTCAAGGGGATCGCCATCGACGACATCGCGGCCTACGTGAACGAGACGGCCCTGTTCCGGAACCAGTGGCAGTTCCGTCCCGACACCAAGGTCGACGACGCCGGCAAGGCGGTCAAGGAGACCGACGCCGAGTTCAAGGACCGGATCCGCCCCCAGCTGCGAGCCCAGCTGGCCGACGCCAAGGCGGCCGGCCTGCTGCAGCCCGCCGTCGTGTACGGCTACTTCCCGGCCAACAAGGACGGCGACGACCTCGTCATCTGGACCGACGAGTCGGCCACCGAGGAGCGGGTCCGCTTCCCGTTCCCCCGCCAGCGCGAGGCGCCGTTCCTGTGCGTCGCCGACTTCTTCCGGCCGGTGGGCGAGGGCGTCGACGTCGCCGCCTTCCACATCGTGACGATGGGCCCCGCCGTCTCCGAGCACACGGCGAAGCTGTTCGCCGACGACCGGTACCAGGAGTACATGCTGGTGCACGGCATCGGCGTCGAGATGGCCGAGGCCCTCGCCGAGCTGTGGCACCGCCGCATCCGCGAGGAGCTCGGCATCGCCGACCAGGACGGCCCGGACCTGCACGGCCTGTTCCGCCAGCAGTACCGGGGCGGGCGCTACTCGTGGGGCTACCCGGCGTGCCCGGACCTCGAGGACAACGAGACCGTCGCCGCGCTGCTCGAGGCGCAGCGGATCGGCATCGAGGTCAGCGAGGACACCGGCTTCCAGTTCCAGCCGGAGCAGTCGACCTCCGCGCTCATCTGCCACCACCCCCGG
>CAZCJT010000075.1:0-5435 GCA_964498565.1 uncultured Acidimicrobiaceae bacterium | reverse complement strand
CTTCCAGTTCCAGCCGGAGCAGTCGACCTCCGCGCTCATCTGCCACCACCCCCGGTCAGCGCGACGCCACGAGGGGGCGGGTCCGGCGACGGACCCGGGCCGGCGCTGGCGCCGGCAGCTCGGTCGAGGCCTGCACCGACCGCATCCGGGCGCCGAGTGTGGCGCGCCCGGACAGTGCCACGAGCTCGGAGATCCGCTGGTCGAGCTCGGCCGGGCGCGACCGCAGGAACTCGAGGTCGACCACGACGTCCACCTCCGGCCACCCCTCGTCGTCGAGGCGGGTGACGGGACGTCGGCGGGTGATCGCCAGGATCGCCGAGAGCGAGAGCACGCCGAGGATGGTGAGCAGCAGGGTGGTGCCGGGCACGGTGGTCTCCGATCGGACGGTGTGGCCGGCCCCCATCGTCGCCGGGGCCGGCCCGAAGGGGAACCACCTCTGCGCGATGGCGCGTCCCGTTCGCCCGCTTCGTCCCGACCGCGCCTGGCACGGATGCGCCACATTGCACCCCGACCGCCCCCCGCCACCCACGGATGGTGCGGGCGCCCTCCCTCTCGGTGCCCGCCCTACAGCGGTGGCAGCTGCTGCACCTCGCGGCTCGCCGCCGCGAACAGGTCGCCGTGCTCGGCCACCCGGGCGAGGACCTCGGGGGCGGTGAAGGACAGGGGTCGCCCGTCGGCGCAGTCGCTCACCTCGTCCCACGTCACCGGGGTCGACACGGTGGGCCGGGCCCGGGCCCGCAGCGAGTAGACGGCCACGGTGGTCTTGTGACGGCTGTTCTGGCTCCAGTCGATGAAGACCTTTCCCGGCCGCAGCGCCTTGGTCATCACCGACGTGATGTCGTCGGGCCGATGCTTCTCGAGCACCCGGGCCACGGCGTGGGCGAACTCGCTGGTGTGGTCGTGGGTGTGCGGCGAGTTCAGCGGCACGTACAGCTGCATCCCCTTCGAGCCCGACGTCTTGGCCACACAGGACAGCCCGATGCCGGCGAGCACGTCACGGAGCTCCAGGCCCACCCGGGCGCAGTCCACGATGGTCGCCGGCTCCCCCGGGTCGAGGTCGAACACGCACAGCTGGGGCGACTCGATGTCGGCGCCGAGCGCCATCGGGGCGTGGATCTCCAGCGCCGCCATGTTGGCGGCCCAGGCGAGGGCCGGGACGGAGTCCAGGTTGCAGTAGCCGATGGCGCCGCCGCGGTCGCCGGGGCCGGCGATGGTGCCCACGAAGTCGGGCCGGTGCGACGGGCAGCGCTTCTCGAAGAAGGACCCGCCCGCGACACCGTCGGGGAACCGCTTGAGGGTGATGCCCCGGCCGGCGATGTGGGGCAGCATCGCCGGGGCGATGCGGGCGTAGTAGTCGATGACCTCGGCCTTGGTGAACCCGACCTCGGGGTACATCACCTTCTCGAGGTTGCGGAGCCTGAGGCGCTGGCCGTCCAGCTCGACGAGCCGCTCGGTCACGCGGTCTGCGCAGCGTCCTGGTCGACGGATGCCCGATCAGCGGCGATCTCGTCGCCCGACACGGTCCCCGGGGAGGCGGCAGTGGGGTGTCGGCCGCGCGCCTCCTTGGCCGCGGCGACCGAGGCCTCGAGGGCGGCCATGAGGTCGACCACCTTGTCCTCCTGCGGCTCGGGGAGGGACACCACGTCCTCCTCGCCGGCGGCCTTGCGCTCGATGACCTCGAGGACCTTCGTGCGGTAGGTGTCGGTGTACTTGGTGGGGTCGAAGGTGTCGCTGAGCGACTCGATGAGCTGGTTGGCCATCACCAGCTCCTTGTCGGAGATCTCGACGTCGGCCAGCTGGGCCAGCTCGGGGATCTGGGCGGGGTCGTTGACCTCGTCGGCGTAGACCATCGTCGACATGACGAGCTTGCCGTCCTGGGGACGCACGGCGCACAGGTACTGCTTGGTGCGCATGACGACCCGGGCGATGCCGACCTTGCCCGACTGCTCCATGGCCCGGGCCAGCAGCGCATAGGGCTTCGTGGTCGCCTTGTCCGGCGCCAGGAGGTACGCGGAGTCGTAGAAGACCGGGTCGATGTCGGCCAGGTCGACGAACTCCTCGATGTCGATGGTCCGGCTGGCCTTGGGATCGAGCTGGGCCAGCTCGTCGTCGGACACGGTGACGTAGTCGCCGGTGGGCAGCTCGTAGCCCTTGACGATGTCGTCGGTGGTGACCTCCTCACCGGACTCCGCCGACACCTTCTTGTACTTGATGCGGGCGCCGGTGCTGCGGTCGATCTGGTTGAACCGGACCGACTTGCGGCTGACAGCGGCATACAGCTTCACGGGGATGTTGACCAACCCGAAGCTGATCGACCCGCTCCACATGGCTCGAGGCATGGCGTCAGTACACCCCACCAGCACCCGCTTCGCTACCTGCGACGTCAGGCGAGGATGGCGCGGGCCACGAGATCGGTGCCGAAGGCGGTGAGGATCGCCAGGTACAGCAGGCCCGTGGCCGCCATCACGGCCGAGTAGTAGCGCTCCTTCAGGGCCGCTCTGGTCACCACGACCAGGGCGATCGTCCCCACCGCGCAGGCGATCCAGAACCAGCCCAGCATGCCGCCGTAGCCGTCGTCGATGGAGCCGTCGAGCACCGACACCATCCCGGTGGGGAGGAGCATGGCGACCACCTCCACCGGCCAGGTGATGCCCGTCCAGCGCACGAGCTCGAGCAGCGGGCCGCGGGCCAGGCCGGGCTGGACCAGGTACCAGTGGCCGAGGAGCATGGCGTCGGTGACGGCGCCGAGGAAGGCGGCGCCGGCGAGGACACGCAGCAGGGACACGACGTAGGAGGCATCGCCCTGCGCGGCCGCCCCCGCCGCGAAGATCAGCCCGATGATGCCGATGGCCGGCGCGATCAGGTCCAGCACCGGTGGGAACTCGGGCACGTCGTCGCGGGGCCCGTCGATGTCACGGTCGATGCCGGTCATGGCCGTGATGCGCGCCGACTTCACCGCCACCCGCTCCCGCTCGCCCGCCACACCGGCCTTGCGCCGCACGATGCTGACCCCGAGCGCCACCGAGGTGGCCACCACCACGCCGATGCCGGCGAGCTCGCGGCCGAGGTCGTCGCCGTAGCGGAAGCCGGCCACCACACCGATGGCGGCGACGAGCGCGAAGGTCGCCCGCATCAGCCAGCCGTATCCGATGCCGACCTCGCGCCGGCGGGTCGTCACCCACAGGAAGAGCAACCCACCCGTGGCCCACTGCAGGCAGAACGTGGCGGCGTCGAGCTCGATCACGGCGGTCGTTCAGGCGTCGACGACGACGAGGCCGTGGTCGGCCCGGTTGCACGGCACCGGGCCGTCGGCGGTGGCGACCACGATGTCCTCGAGCCGGATGCCCCAGCGGTCGGCCGGGTACACGCCCGGCTCGATCGAGAACGCGTGCCCGGCGACGAGGGGGGTGGCGTTGCCTTCGACGATGTAGGGGTCCTCGTGCTCCTCGATGCCGATGCCGTGGCCGGTGCGGTGGATGAACCACTCGCCCCAGCCGGCATCGACGAGGTGCTGGCGGGCGATGCGATCGACCGACTCGCACGTGGCGCCGAGCACCGCACCGGCCACCGCGGCCTGCTGCGCCGCCTCGAGCGCGGCGTAGGCCCCGACCAGCTCGTCCGGCGCGCTGCCGACGGCGACGACGCGGGTCATGTCGGAGCAGTAGCCCACACCGCCGGGACCCTGCATGGTGCCGCCGAAGTCGCACAGGACCGCGTGTCCCTCCTCGATCACCGTGCTGCCCGGCTCGTGGTGGGGCGAAGCGGCGTTGGCGCCGGCGGCCACGATGGCGAAGTTCACCTTGTGGTGGCCCTCGTCGATCAGGCGCCGGCCGAGGTCGGCGGACACCTCGGCTTCGGTCCGCCCCCGGAGCGCGATCTCGCCGGCCTGGAGCTGGGCGGCCACCCGGTCGGCTGCGGCGCCGGCGGCGAGCAGCGCCTCCACCTCAGCGGCGTCCTTCACGGCCCGGATCGGGCCGACGACGTCGTTGCCACGAACCCACCGGTCCACGCCGACGTGGGGCAGGAGGTCGACGACGAACCGAGCCCAGGTGCGATCTCCGACCGCCACGACCGACGCCGGACCAACCAGCTCGGCGGTGCGGGCCACGGGGTCGTCGGTCTCGTCCCAGGACTCGAGCCGGAAGACATCGGGGCGGTCCGTCACCCGTGGCGCCTCCAGCCGCGGCACCAGCAGCGTGGCGTCGCCGTCGACCGGTAGGACCAGCATGGTGAGCCGCTCGAGGGGCATCGCCTCGTACCCCGTGAGGTACGGGAGCTCGGGACCGACGGAGAGGAGCAGGACCTGCACGTCCAGCTCCTGCATCCGGGCCCGGACCCGGTCGACGCGGTGGGCGAACATGGCGCGAGGGTAACGTCACCACCCGCATGACGGCCCTCGACACCCTCCTCCCGTCGCTGCAGGCCACCCTCGATCGGTCGATCGCAGCCCACGGGGTGCCCGGCGCGGTCGTCGGCGTGCTGCGCGGTGACGAGCGGGTCATCGTCGCCAGCGGATCGGCGAACGTGGGCACCGGCGTCGAGGCCACCGCCGACACGCTGTTCCAGATCGGGTCGATCTCGAAGGTGTACACCGCCACCCTCGTCCTCCAGCTGGTGCATGCCGGCCTCGTCGAGCTGGACGAGCCGGTGCGGGGGGCCCTGCAGGAGTTCCGGGTCAAGGACGACACCGCCACGCTCACCATCACGCCCCGCCAGCTGCTCAGCCACACCAGCGGCATCCAGGGCGACCACTTCCTCGACTGCGGCCGCAACCCGGACGCGCTGTGGCGCTACGTGTCGACCCTCGAGGACGTCGGCCAGCTGCACGACCCCGACGACATGTTCTCCTACTGCAACGCCGGCTACGGCGTGCTCGGCCGCCTGGTCGAGGAGGCCACCGGGGACCACTACGCCCGGGCGCTGCAGCGCCGCCTGGTCCGCCCCCTGGCCCTCGACCACACCGTGACCCAGGCCGAGCAGGCCATCGTCTACCGGGTCGCCGCCGGCCACCACCACGGTGCCGACGGCACGCCGCATGTGGCGCCGTGGGTCCTGTCCCGGTTCAACGCACCCGTCGGGGGCATGATGGCCAGCGCCGACGACGTGCTGACCTTCGCTGCCCTGCACCTCCACGCCGGTCGCTCCGCCGAGGGCCGCCAGGTCGTGCCGGCCAAGGCCATCGCCGAGATGTGCAACGGCGAGGTCGAGGTGCCCGGGACCGACGACGAATGGGGCCTGGGGTGGTGGCTCACCCGCTGGGGCGACACCGCCGTCCTCGGCCACGACGGCGACACCGCCGGCCAGCGGGCCTTCCTGCGGGTGCTGCCCGAGGCCCAGGGTGCCGTCATCGTGCTCACCAACTCCACCCGGGGCACGGCGGTGGCCGAGGATGTGCTCGCCCACGTCGGGGAGGCCGCGTTCGGATGCGCGCCGCC
>CAZCJT010000074.1:0-9553 GCA_964498565.1 uncultured Acidimicrobiaceae bacterium | reverse complement strand
GGGTGGCCGCGAGCCGGTTCGACCTGGCCGGTGCCGGGACCCTGGCCGCCGCCGCCACCGCCTTCCTCCTCGCCGTCAACCGCGGGCCGGTGGTGGGGTGGTCGTCGCCGCTCGTGCTCGGCGCCTTCGCCGTCACGCCGGTCGCCGTGTGGCAGTTCCTCCGGGTCGAGTCCCGCGCCCAGGCGCCACTGCTGCCCCTCGAGTACCTGCGCACCCGCAACTTCTCGATCCCGATCCTGACCCAGGTCTTCACGAACTTCGCCTACATGGGCGGCTTCATCATCACGCCGCTCCTGCTCCAGGACGTGTTCGGCTACGGCGAGGCCAAGACCGGCTCGCTGCTCATCGCCCGCCCGCTCGCCTTCTCGGTGGCGGGTCCGGTCATGGGCTACCTGGTGGCCCGGACGGGCGAGCGCTTCGCCGCCGTCGGCGGCGCCGTGGCCGTGTTCGCGTCGATGATCGGCATGGCCTCGCTGGGCGCCGGATCGGCCGACGTGCTCGTCGCCGGCTTCCTCGCCCTGTCCGGCGTCGGTCTGGGCATGTCGGCCCCTGCGCTGGTGGCCGCCATCGCCAACGCCGTCCACGACGCCGACCTCGGCGTGGTGGGCGCCACGCAGCAGATGATGACGCAGTTCGGCGTGGTCGTCGGGATCCAGGTCATGCAGTCGACCCAGGCGTCCCGGGTGGGCGCCGTCGGCGCCGAGGCGGCCTACAGCGACGCCTACCTCGTGGGCGCCGCCGCCGCCCTCCTCGGCCTCGTGTTCGCCTGCTTCGTCCGCAGCTCGGTCGTACGTGCCGGCCCCGACCGGGATGCGGGCGTCAGGCCGTGATGTCGGCGATCTTGGACGCCATCTCGACCTGGGTCGGGTCGGGCTGGACGGTCTGCATGGCCATCATCTTGGTCATGTCGCCCTGGACCTTGATCTTGCCGGCCATGAAGGCCTGCATGCTGGCCTGCTGGTTCTGCTCGATGAAGATCGCCTTGGCCGTGGCGTAGTCCACGGTGACGGTGAGGTCCTCGCCGTCGAGGTGGCCCATGTCGAGGCTCATCTCGCCGTCGCTGGTGTCGATGTGGGCGTCCATCGAGCCCTCCCCGAAGGGCACCTCGGTGATGACCACGTTCATCTTCATGGGTGGGGGAGCGGTGGTGGCCTTGCCGGCGTACTCCTCGCGGATGGCCTGGGCGGCGGCGATCCACTCCTCGGACAGGAACTCGTGCTTCGACATGGCGGCGAATGTACCCCGGCCCGCGCGCACGGGTCGGCTCCGGCACCTACTCCCGGAGCGCGGCCTCCGTGGCGGCTGCGTCGGCGGCGAGCATGCGCACGACCGAGCGGGCCACGAAGCGGGACAGCTCGTCGATGTCGACCCGGGTGCGCCCCGTGCGGTGGTAGTGGCTGTAGTAGCCGACGGTGCCCACCACGGCGAGGGCGAGCAGATCGGGCTCCTCGTCGACGATGCCGCCCTGCTCCTGGCCCCGCACGATGATGGAGCGCACGTCCCGGATGTGCTGGGCGGTGCCCTGGCGGCGGGAGGCCTCGGTGACGGCGCCGGTCTCCACCTCGAGCAGCGAGAAGAAGTGGGCGTTGGCGGCCATGAAGTGGACGCTTGCCTGCGCGCCCTGGCGGATCTGGCGGAGGGGCGCGGCGTTGGGGTCGATCGCCGAGGCCTGGTGCTTGCGCAGCCGCAGCCGGATGTCGGCGGCGACCTCGGCGAACAGGGCCTCCTTGTTCTCGAAGTACCAGTAGAACAGGCCCTTGGCCACGCCGGCGGCATCGACGATGTCCTTGATGCGGGTCTCGGCGAAGCCCCGCTCGGCAAAGAGCTGGGCGGCGCAGTCGACCAGCTGCTGCTTGCGCTCACGGCCCTGCGTGGTCAGCTGACGGTCGGCGTCGGGAGGCGCGGTGCCCGGGCGCGCAGCAGGGGGCGACGGGGGCACGGCCAGAGTGTTCCGTCGCCTTGACCGCCAGGTCAAGCACGTTCGGGCCGCGCGGTGCTACCGTCCGCGGCGATGGAGGGGACCGTCAGCAGCGCCAGCAGCCGCACCGACCGCATGTCCAACCGCGTCCGGAACCCCAAGTGGCAGAAGCCGGCGCTGTACATCGACATGTCGATCTGCATCAACTGCGACACCTGCATCCGGCACTGCCCGCCGCAGTTCGGGGCCATCTTCAACCACGGCATGGACGTGGTGATCATCCCCGAGCTGTGCTCCGGCTGCCTGAAGTGCGTCGACCCGTGCCCGGTCGACTGCATCCACCCCGTCGAGGGCGAGGTCGAGACGCCGCTCGACTGGTGGGAAGCACCGCTCGAGGACGACCCCTACCGATAGCGCGTCCTTCCGGTTCCGCCGGGGAATCTCCGAAGGAACCTCTCGGAATCTGCTTCAGGTTCTGGTCCGCAGGCCGATGACTCCTCAGGAGCAGCCTCGCAGAACCTCGGGAGTGAACGGTGAAGAAGAAGCGCGCAAGCCTGATCGGTGCCATCTTGCTGGTGGCGCTCGGCACGGTGGCCCTCGTCCAGTACGTCAGCACCGCCGAGGACCGTGCCCTCGCCGGCGAGGAGCTGGTCGACGTCCTCGTCCTCAACGCCGACGTCCCGGCCGGCACCGCCGCCACCGAGCTGCAGCAGTACCTGCGTGTCGAGTCGGTGCCCGTCAAGGTGCAGACCGGCGGCGCGCTGGCCAGCCTCGGTGAGGCCGAGGGCATGGTCACCTCCGTCGACCTCGTCGCCGGCGAGCAGCTGACCGCCAGCCGGCTCGTGGACGCCACCGAGTTCAACGCCCTCCAGGCCCGTGTGGGACGCGGCGGCGGCAGCGTCTCGGTGCCCGAGGGCCTGCTCGAGATCACGATCCCGCTCGACCCCATCCGCGCCGTCGGCGGCACCGTGCGCGCCGGCGACCTCGTCGGACTGATCGCCTCGTTCGCCGACTTCCAGGGCGAGGGGGCCGTCGGCGCCGACGGCCAGCCCGTGGCCGGCAACAACGTCTCCGGTTTCCTCCTCCACAAGCTGCTGGTCACCAACGTCCAGGGCGCCCCGCCCGGCGTGGCCGCCGCGCAGGAGGCCGGCACCCCTGACGGTGCGCCGCCGCCCACGGGTCAGCTCTACGTGACCCTGGCCACCGACGCCGCCGGTGCCGAGCGCATCGTCTACGCCTCCAAGAACGGCGACATCTGGCTCGCCGTGGAGCCCGCCGAGGCCGACGAGTCCGGCACGTCCGTGCAGACCGCCGACCGGATCTTCGGCTGAGATGGGAGCGACCACGTTGACCGCACCCTCCGAGGAGGTGGCCGCCGACCCCAACCGGATCATCACGATCCTGTCGCCCAAGGGCGGCGCCGGGAAGACGTCGTCGGCAACCAACCTCGCCGTTGGCCTGGCCAAGCGGTACCCCCGCGAGGTCGTGCTCGTGGACCTCGACCTGCAGTTCGGTGACGTGGCGTCCAACCTGCGCCTCCAGCCGACGACGACGATCCTCGACGTCGCCCGGGCCTGGCCGGTGGACAGCGCGCAGGTGAAGCTGGCCCTGACCAGACACGGCACCGGGCTCTACACCCTCTGCGCCCCGCTCAACCCGGCCGAGGCCGACGAGATCGCAGCCGAGCACGTCACCGGCGTGCTGCGGGCCCTGCACCGGTCGTTCAAGTACGTGGTCGTCGACACCGACCCCGGCCTGAGCGAGCGGGTCCTGTCCGCCCTCGACGTGTCCACCGACATGGTGATGATCTGCTCGACCGAGGTGCCCTCCATCCGCGGCCTCAAGAAGGCCCTGGAGGCGCTCGACGTGGTGGGTCTCACCAGCGCCCGGCGCATCCTCGTGCTGAACCGCAGCGACGCCAAGGTCGGCGTCGACATCGAGCAGCTCGAGCGCACCATCGGCCGCGAGGTCGACGTCCGGGTCCCCAGCTCCATCGACATGGTGCTGGCCACCAACGACGGGGTCCCCATCATGGAGTCGGGCCGGAACCCGGAGCTGGTCAGGGCGTTCGAGCACCTCGTCGAGCACTTCGCGGTCGACGAGGACAGCAAGCATGACGGCGGCCGATCCGGCATGCGGCTGTTCAAGCGGAAGGCCTGACAGATGAAGCTGGGAGAGCGGGTCCGGGCCGCGACCGAGGGTGACTTCGACCTGAAGTTCCCCGAGATGACGCCCGAGGACGTGACGGCGGACCACGCCGCCAACGTGGCGATGACCGCCGCGCTGATGGAGTCCGAGTCGTTCTCGGGCCTGCGCAAGAAGGTGCAGGAGGCCCTGCTGCTGGCACTCGGCAACCGGGTGGGGGAGCCCGACGTCGACGACGACGAGCTCAAGCGCATGGCCCGCCGGGAGATGGTCAACGTCCTGGCCGCCGAGGACATCCCCCTCGCCGAGGACGAGCGGGAGCGACTGGTCGACGTCATCGCCGCCGACCTGCTCGGCTACGGGCCGATCCAGCCGCTGCTGTCGGACGACTCCGTGTCCGAGATCATGGTGAACGGCACCCGTTCGATCTACATCGAGAAGGACGGCAAGCTCCAGGTCGCCTCGATCAACTTCTCCGACGAGGAGAGCCTGCGCAAGGTCATCAACCGCATCGTGGCGCCCCTCGGCCGCCGCATCGACGAGTCGTCCCCGATGGTCGACGCCCGCCTTCCCGACGGCTCACGCGTGTGCGCGGTGATCCCGCCGCTCGCGGTGGACGGCTCGTCGCTGACGATCCGGAAGTTCGCGGCCAAGAAGTTCTCGGCCGAGGACCTGATCGAGCGGGGCTCGGCGTCGGTCGAGTCGCTGTACATGATCGCGGCCTGCGTCCACGCCAAGCTCAACATCCTGGTCAGCGGAGGTACCGGCTCGGGCAAGACAACGTTGCTCAACGTGCTGTCGAGCTTCATCCCCGACGGCGACCGGATCATCACGATCGAGGACGTCGTCGAGCTCCAGATGCGCCAGCAGCACGTGGTCCGCCTCGAGACGCGGCCGGGCAACTCCGAAGGGCGTGGCGAGATCTCCATCCGCGACCTGGTGCGCACGGCCCTGCGCATGCGTCCCGACCGCATCGTGGTGGGCGAGTGCCGTGGCGGCGAGGCCCTCGACATGCTCCAGGCGATGAACACGGGCCATGCCGGCTCGCTGTCCACGCTGCACGCCAACACGCCCCGCGATGCCATGACCCGCCTGGAGACCATGGTGCTCATGGCCGGCATCGAGTTCCCGATGCAGGCCATCCGCCAGCAGATCGCCGGCGCCGTGGACGTCGTCGTGCAGATCGGCCGCCTCCGGGACGGCACCCGTCGCATCGTGCAGATCTGCGAGGTCGGCCGGGTCGTCGGTGAGGACATCGAGGTCACGCCGATCTTCGACTTCGACTACTCGCCCGGCCTCGACGACTCCGGGCGGGTGCTGGGTGTCCTGCGCCCCACCGGCTACCGGCCGCACTTCGTGGCGCACATCAAGGAGCTGGGGATCGAGTTCGAGGAACGCATCTTCGGAGGGTCGAACGAATGAGCGAACGCACGCCCGTCCCGCGGCTCGTCGCCGGCATGCTCGCCGTCGTCGCGCTGCTCCTGGCCTCGGCCGCCGCACCCGTCGCCGCACAGTCCGAGGGCATGGAGGTCCGGACCGTCGACGCCGGCGGCTTCCCACTGGTCCGTGCCGTGGTCTCAGGCCCGGTGATCACGGGCGACCCCGAGGACGCCTTCACCGTCACCGAGGACGGCGAGGAGCAGGAGGTCGATGTCGTCCGCCTCCGGTCGAACGACCTCAACGTCGTCGTCGCCGTCGACGTCTCCGGCTCGATGGCCGGCGAGCCGATCGACCAGGCCAAGGCCGCCGTCGGCCAGCTGATCGACACGCTGCCGGCCGACGTTCCGGTCTCCCTCGTCAGCTTCGGCCAGACCGCTGTGCTGCAGCACCCCTTCTCCACCGACCGGGCCTCGCTCCAGGCCGCCGTGGACGGGCTCATCGCCGCCGGCGGCACGGCCCTGTTCGACGGGGTCGACCGCAGCATCGCCCAGCTGGCCTCCCGTGGCGGGACCAGCGCCCTGGTCGTGCTCGCCGACGGCGCCGACTCGGCCAGCACCGGCACCGCCGAGTCCGTGATCGAGCGCCTCTCCACCACGCCGATCGCCACCTCCTTCGTCGCCCTCCAGACCCCCGACCAGGACCTCCCGTCCATCCAGGCGATGGCCGATGCCGCCGGCGGGCAGGTGGTCACGGTCGACCAGGCCGCCGAGTTCAGCGACGCCTTCACCAACATCGCCGCCAGCCTCGGCGGTCTGTTCGAGATCCGCTGGACCTCGGAGTCCGACGGCGAGGCCGCCGACCTCACCATCGCCATGGCCGACGACTCCGGCGTGGCGGTCACCACCTCCTTCGAGCACCCCTCGGTGCGCCAGTTCGTGCCCGACGTGGCCGACGACACCCGGGTGGTGGCCGATCCCGGCATCCTCTCCGGTGCGTGGGTGCCCATCGCCGCCGCGCTCGGCGTGAGCCTCGGCGCCGTCCTGCTCCTCCAGGGGATGCGCAGCTCGGACCAGGCCGTCGAGCGTCGCGACAAGCGCCGGCAGGAGAAGTCGCTGGTCAAGGAGCAGCGCGCGAAGCGCAAGTCCGGCGTCCAGGAGCGCCTGGAGGGCATCTCGGCCCAGGTGCTGCAGAAGAACAACCGCGGCCGCACCCTCGACGACACCCTCGACCGGGCCGGCCTCGCCATGCGGTCCAACGAGTTCGTGGTCGTGTGCGCCGGCGTCGCCGTCGGCGCCCTGCTCCTCGGCGTGTTCCTGTTCGGGATCCCCTACTTCCTCCTCATGGCCATCCCGGTCGGGGTCGGCATCCCGATGTTCCTGAAGTTCAAGATCGGCCGTCGGCGCAAGAGGTTCGTCAACCAGCTCGGCGACACGCTCCAGCTCATGGCCGGCTCGCTCACCGCCGGCTACGGCCTGGGCCAGACGCTCGACTCGGTGGCCCGGGAGACCGACGCCCCCACCAGCGAGGAGTTCCAGCGGGTGGTCATGGAGACCCGCCTCGGCCGCAGCCTCGAGGACGCCCTCCAGGCCATGTCGTACCGGATCGGCGCCAAGGACTTCGACTGGGTCGTGGATGCCATCAAGATCCAGTCCAGCGTCGGCGGCAACCTGTCCGAGATCATCGAGCAGGTCGGCGAGACCATCCGGGCCCGCACCCGGATCAAGCGCCAGGTCGACGCCCTCACCGCCGAGGGCAAGATCTCCGCCCTGGTGCTGTTCGTCCTGCCCTTCGGGCTGTTCGGGTTCATCTTCAGCTCGAACCCCGACTACATCAAGCCGATGTTCTCGTCCGGCATCGGCCAGGTGATGCTCGGCGCCGCCGGCTTCATGCTGGCGTGCGGCGGGCTGTGGCTCAAGAAGCTCGTGAACCCGGAGTTCTGATCATGGGAATCGTCTACCTCGCAGCGCTCTTCGTCATCGGCGGCGTCAGCCTGGCGCTCTGGGCCCTGAAGCCCGAGCCCAAGGTGGTGGCCATCGGCCTCGACCCCGAGGACGTCGTGCCCACCTCCCGCGAGCTCGAGCTGCAGGGCAGCTTCCTGACCCGCGTCGTCAACCCGCTGGCGCAGGCGCTGGCCGCCCGCTTCGGGCGCTACCTGCCGAGCGGCATGCTCGAGGCCACCGCCAAGACGCTGCGGGTGGCCGACCTCGACAAGCGCTGGCGCCCCGAGGTGATCCTCGCCATGCAGGCCGGCGGCTTCGTCCTGGGCATGCTCGGCGCCTCCGCCTACCTGTCGAGCTCGGGCGCCAGCCGCACCAACCTCCTCGTCGCCGGCCTCATGGTCGTCCTGCTCACCATGGCGCCCGACGCCAAGATCAAGCGCATGGCCGACGATCGCCGCAAGGCCATCACCAACGAGCTGCCCGACGTGCTCGACCAGCTCACGGTCACCGTGGAGGCCGGCATGTCCTTCGACGGCGCCGTGCTGCGGGCCGGCCAGGAGGGCCGCGGCATCCTCGCCACCGAGCTGCTCAAGGCCGTCAACGACATGCAGCTCGGACTCTCCCGCGGCGAGGCCCTGCAGGCCATGTCCGACCGGACCGACGTCCCCGACCTGCGCCAGTTCGTCACCGCCGTCCGCCAGGCGGAGAAGCACGGCTTCCCGCTGGCCAACATCCTGCGGCTGCAGGCGCTCGAGCTCCGCGACAAGCGCCGGGCCCGGGCCGAGGAGCGGGCCATGCAGGTGCCGGTCAAGATCACCTTCCCGCTGGTCTTCTGCATCCTGCCGGCGCTGTTCGTGGTCATCCTCGGCCCCGCCGCCGTCAACATCTCCGGCGGTCTCTGAGCGCTCCGTGGCGGCGCACCCCCTCTCGAACTGGCAGTGCTCCTGTAGCGCGTAGCCTCCGGCCATGCCCGACGTCCTTCCCGAAGCCGAACCGCTCTCCGTCGCCGGCGGTCCGGTCGGCTGCCTGGTGATCCACGGCTTCACCGGCAACCCGTCGTCGATGCGCCCCATCGCCGACGCCATGGTCGCCGACGGCCACTCGGTCGAGCTGCCCCGGCTCCCCGGGCACGGCACCACCGTCGAGGACATGAACAGCACCTCGTGGGCGGACTGGACGTCCGAGGTGGAGGCGGCCTACCAGCGGCTCGCCGGGCGCTGCGACCACGTCGTGGCCGTGGGCCTGTCGATGGGCGGCACCCTCACCGCCTGGATCGCCGCCGAGCACCCCGAGATCGCCGGGATCGTCCTGATCAACGCCGCCGCCGAGCCGAGCGACGACATGCGCGCCGCCATCCAGGCGATGATCGACGGGGGTGAGGAGTACATGGACGGGATCGGCAGCGACGTGGCCGACCCGGACGTCACCGAGTCTGCCTACGCCACCGTGCCCCTCGCCCCGCTGGTGTCCATGCTCGACGGGGTCGCCGGCATCCAGGACCGCCTCGGTGCCATCACTGCGCCGGCACTCATCATGACGAGCACCCAGGACCACGTCGTGGCGACCAGCGCATCGGACCACCTGGCGGCCACCCTCGGCGGGCCGGTCGAGCGGGTCACGCTGGACCGCAGCTACCACGTCGCCACCATCGACCTCGACCGCGACCGCATCATCGAGCGCATCCGCGACTTCGTCGCCCGCCTCACCGCCTGACCGCACCCTCTGCGAATTTCGTCATCTGGCCAGGGCTGTCCTGACCAGATGACGAAATTCTCGGGTGAGGCGGGTGCCCGTAGGCTCGATCCGTGGCCGACACCCCCATCTCGCGCGACGACGTCGCCCACGTCGCCGGCCTCGCCCGGCTGACGCTCACCGACGACGAGCTCGACACGTTCACCGGGCAGCTGGCGTCCATCCTCGGCCACGTCGCCGACGTCGAGTCCCTCGAGCTCGACGACGTCCCGCCCACCTCGCACCCGTACCCCCTGGCGAACGTGGTCCGGGCCGACGTGGTCCGTCCGTGCCTGGATCGAGACGAGGTGCTGGCCCAGGCGCCGTCCGCCGAGGGCGGCATGTTCCGCGTCCCCCCGGTGCTGGGCGAGGCGCCGTGACCGGGATCGATCGCAGCCGCACCGCCGCCGGCATCGCCGCCGCGGTGGCAGCCGGGGAC
>CAZCJT010000073.1:0-9663 GCA_964498565.1 uncultured Acidimicrobiaceae bacterium | reverse complement strand
CGACCCGCCGCAGCGCGCGGCATAGGCCACGCCGGCGCCGTCGGGCAGCGCCGGGACCCAGAAGGTGATCGACGTCCGCTCGCCCGCGTCCTCGTCGGCCAGGCAGGCGCGGAGCAGCGCATCGGCCACACCCTGACGCCGCCGCGACGGCACCACGGCCAACGACTCGACGTCGATGCGGTGGCGGTTCTGCTCGGACTGCTCCAGCGCCACGAGCAGCTCACCGGCCGGCTCGCCGTCGACGGTGGCGACCCATCCGGCGCGGTGCTCGTGGCTGGACCGCTCGAACACCTCGCCGGCGAGCTCCTCGACCGGGGCCGGCGGATCCTGCGGGTTCACCTCCCGGTCGGTCACGGCACGCACGGCCGCACACGCCTCGAGCAGGTCCTGGCGCTCGTCCGCCAGCCGGTGCGCGCGGATCTCGGCCACGGGTGGAGTGTCGTCGTCGCCGGCCCCGGACGACCAGCGATTTGGCCCTACGCTCGGCCCATGGACCTCGCCGCCGTCAAGCACCGCATGGCCCAGGAGGTCGACCGGCGCGCCGAGCTCCTGCTCGAGGTGTCCCACCGGATCCACGCCCACCCCGAGCTGAACTTCGAGGAGCACCACGCCCACGATCTGCTCTGCGAGATCCTCGAGGGGGAGGGGATCGAGACCCAGCGGCGCTCCCACGGCCTCGACACCGCCTTCGTCGGCCGGGCCGGTCGTTCCGGCCCGAACATCGCCGTCTGCCTGGAGTACGACGCCCTGCCCGGCATCGGCCATGCGTGCGGTCACAACATCATCGCCGCCGCCGGCCTCGGCGCCGGTCTGGCCGCCGCCGCGGTGGCCGACCTGTGCGGCGGGCAGATCTCGATCGTCGGCACGCCCGCCGAGGAGGGCGGCGGCGGCAAGGGGCTCCAGATCCGCGCCGGCGCCTTCGACGGCATCGACGCCGCGATGATGGTCCACCCGGCCGGGGCCGACTTGCGGGGGATGGACACCGTGGCGATCCACCGCTGCCTGGCCACCTACCGGGGGGAGTCGGCCCACGCCGCCGCCGCACCGGAGCGGGGCCGCAACGCGCTGGACGCCGCCGTGCTCGGCTACGTCAACATCGCCGCGCTGCGCCAGCACATCGGACCCGCCGAGCGCATCCACGGCATCTTCACCGACGGCGGCGACAAGCCCAACATCGTCCCGTCCCACGCGCAGACCGAGTGGTACGTGCGGTCGCCCACGGTCGCCGGCCTGCAGGACCTGAAGGCGCGCGTCGCGGCCTGCCTCGAGGCCGGCGCCACCGCCTCCGGCTGCGAGGTGGAGATCGATTGGCTCGAGCCGCCCTACGCCGACATGGTCCCGGTCTCCGCCTTCTGCGACCTCTACGTGACCAACGCCGCCGCCCTCGGTCGCGACGTGCGCGAGCCGGACCCGGACAGCCGGGTGGTGGGGTCCACCGACATGGGCGACGTGTCCTACGAGGTGCCGTCGATCCACCCCATGATCCGGGCCGCCGAACCGGGCACCGCCATCCACACCGAGGCCTTCGCCCGCTTCGCCGCCAGCCCGCTCGGCGACGCCGCCGTGGTCGACGGCGCCAAGGCCATGGCATGGACCATCGCCGACCTGTGGCTGCGTCCCGGACTGCTCGAGGACATCACCGCCGAGCACCGCGAGCGGCTCGCCGCCCGACGCTGAGCCGGCCCCACCCGCACGCTGGGTGGTCACCGGCAGGCGCACACCGACGCCGTAGCATCGGTCGCCGTGGCCGTCTACATCGCCGAGGAGTTCACCGAGGAGGAGCAGGACATCCTCCGGCGGTACTTCACCAACCTCGACGGTCCCGTGTTCGCCCTGGTCAACCTGCCCGAGGTGGTCAAGGGCGCCCTGTTCGCCCGCTACTCGCGCTCTCCGAAGTCGTTGCGCCGGCTGTTCCTCGACGAGTTCGTCGGCGACCTCGACATCACCGGCGACCAGACCGTCGACGCCACCGTGGGGCTCGAGCGGGCCGAGCAGCTGTACCAGAAGGTCTTCCTCGAGTACGGCGACGACTCCGTCGCCCAGCTCGGCGGCGTCCACCTCGCCTGCGAGCAGGCGTCCAACATCCTCACCAAGATCCTCGAGTGGGGCCGCCTGGCCGCCTACCTCGAGCAGTCCACCCGCTACATCGCCTACGACGCCCGGCTCGGCGGCCGCTACCGCTACTACCGCGACCCCGAGGTGCTGGCCTCTCCGCTGGCGCTGCGCTACGTGGGCGAGATGGACCGGATGTTCGACGCCTACGCCGAGCTGGTCCCGGTGATGCAGGACTTCTTCCGGGAGCAGTTCCCGAAGACGCCCGACGACTCCGACCTGGTGTACCGCCAGGCCATCAAGGCCAAGGCCCTCGACGCCATCCGGGGGATGCTGCCGGCGTCCTCGCTGTCGAACGTCGGCATCTACGGCACCGGCCAGAGCTACGAGCTGCTGCTGTACCGCATGCGGTCGCACCCGCTGCCCGAGGCCCGCGCCTACGCCGACCTCATGCTCACCGAGCTGCGCAAGGTCATCCCCTCGTTCCTGCGCCGGGTCGACCTGCCGGACCGGGGCGAGGTCTGGCGGGACTACTTCGGCGACCGCGAGGCGGCCATGGCGGCGGTGGCCGACCGGCTGGTCGGCCCCGACGTCGAGCCCGACGACGTCGCCGAGGTCAGCCTGATCGACTTCGACCCCGACGCCGAGATCAAGACGGTCGCGTCCATGCTCTACGCCTACACCGAGCTGCCGGAGCGCCAGCTCGAGGACCGGGTGCGGAACATGTCCGTCGAGGACCGGCTGGCCGTGATCCGGGCCTACCAGGGCGACCGCAAGAACCGCCGCCACAAGCCGGGCCGGGCCCTCGAGCGGTCGTACTACCGCTTCGACATCCTGGCCGACTACGGGGCCTTCCGCGACCTGCAGCGGCACCGGATGCTCACCCTCGACTGGCAGAAGCTGACCCCGCGGCACGGCTACGTCCGCCCGCCCGCCGTCGACGCCGCCAGCCAGACGACCGCCTTCGACGACGCCATGGAGCGCTCCGCCTCGCTGCACGACGCCCTCGCGGACGACTTCCCCGAGCAGGCCAGCTACGCCGTCGCCCTCGCCTACAAGGTGCGGTTCTACCTCCACCTCAACGCGAGGTCGGCCATGCACGTCCTCGAGCTGCGATCGACACCACAGGGACACCCGGCCTATCGCCGTGTCGCCCAGGAGATGCACCGGCTCATCGGCGAGGAGGCCGGCCACCGGGCCATCGCCGAGAGCATGCGCTTCGTCGACCACTCCGCCGAGCCCGCCCTCGAGCGCCTCGACGCCGAACGCGCCGCCGAGGCCCGCCGCACCCGGTAGCGAACTGGCAGTGCGGGTGTAGCGGCACTCAGCCGGCGCACGCTCCCCGAACCCCGCCGCTACACCACGACTGCCAGTTTCGGAGAACGGGTGTCAGCGGCAACAGCTGAGGCTGTTGTTGAGATTGGGGGTTGAGTTGCAGGAGGGGCTTCGGTACGTTGCGCCCACTTCCGAGCGGGCGGAGACCGCAGGAGGCAATTGCACGTGCGCGTCCCCCTTCGCCCACGAGACATCTGTGCGCTGATCGTCGTCGGCGCCTTCGCCATGGCCGCTTCGGGCACCCACGTGGTGCGCAGCGGCGAGACGCTCAGCGCCATCGCCCAGCGCAACGGCACCACCGTGCGGGCGCTCGTCCAGGCCAACGGCATCTCGAACCCCGATCTGATCGTGGCCGGCACGACGCTGACCATCCCCGGATCCTCGTCCGGTGGCGGTGGGGCTTCGGTGGGCAGCCACCAGGTCGCGGCGGGGGAGACCCTGGCCGGCATCGCCAGCCGCTACGGCACCACGGTCGCCGCCCTGGCCAGCGCCAACGGCATCTCCAACCCGAACCTCATCGTCGTGGGACGCTCGCTGCAGGTCCAGGGCGCGGCCCGACCCAGTACCGCCGGCGCGCCGGCGACGTCGTCGGGCGGCCGCCAGCTCCCCGGCCAGCGCCACACGGTGCAGCGGGGCGAGACCATCGCCGGCATCGCCGGCCGCTACGGCATCCGCACCGCTGACCTCGTCGCCTGGAACGGCCTGGTCGACGGCAAGATCTACGCCACCACCCGCCTGGTCCTGTTCAACCCGGGCACCCTCCCCGGCACCGGTGGCGCCACGTCGACGCCCGGTGGCACCCACGTCGTGCAGTCGGGCCAGTCCCTCAGCAGCATCGCCGCTCGCTACGGCGTGTCGGCGTCCTCGATCGCGACGGCCAACGGCATCTCCGACCCCAACCGCATCCGCGTCGGCCAGAGCCTGACGATCCCGGGCCGATCGTCGGGCGGCGGATCCTTCGTCTGCCCGGTGCCCGGCGCCACGTTCTTCAACGACTGGGGCTTCCCCCGCAGCGGCGGGCGATCCCACGCCGGCACCGACCTGTTCGCCGCACGGGGAACGCCCGTGCGGGCCCCCTCCAGCGGTCGGGTCGAGATCGCCACCGGCAGCCTCGGCGGCAACCAGTTCCGGCTCACGACCCCATCGGGGACGCGGTACTTCGGCAGCCACCTCGACCGCTTCGGGGCCACAGGCCAGGTGAGCGCCGGGGAGGTCATCGGTTACGTCGGCGACACCGGCAACGCCCGCGGCAGCCGTCCCCACCTGCACTTCGAGGTGCACCCGAGCGGTTCCGCGGTCAACCCGTTCCCGCTCCTCTACGGGTCCTGCTGAGTCCTGATCTGTCCGGTTCGCGCACCGCTTGGCGCGCCACCGACCAGTGCCGTACCGTCACGGCACCCGGAGTGTCCTTCGTCACTGGACGTCGGCCGACCGGGACGCCACCCAACTCGCCGGACCCCGAGGTGCCCCATGGATGCTGCGATATCGCTGCGGAACGTGACGAAGAGCTTCGGGTCGCACACAGTCCTGCAGGACATCTCCTTCGACATCCCACGGGGGAAGGTCAGTGCGGTGATGGGCCCGTCGGGCACGGGCAAGTCCGTGCTCCTGAAGAACGTCATCGGCCTGCTGCGCCCGGACAACGGAGAGATCTGGGTCGACGGTGAGGAGACCGTCTCCATGGGGGAGAAGGACCTGTACCGGGTCCGGCGCAAGTTCGGCGTCCTGTTCCAGGACGGCGCCCTGTTCGGCTCCATGAACATCTTCGACAACATCGCCTTCCCGCTCCGTGAGCACACGAAGAAGTCGGAGAAGGACATCAAGCAGATCGTGCTCGAGAAAGCCAGCCTCGTCGGCCTCCTCGACCACATGAAGAAGTACCCCGGCGAGGTCTCCGGCGGGATGAAGAAGCGGGCCGGCCTGGCCCGCGCGCTGTCGATGGACCCCGAGATCATCCTCTTCGACGAGCCCGACTCCGGGCTCGACCCCGTGCGCGTGTCCTACCTGGACGAGCTCATCAAGAAGATCCAGGAGGAGACCCACGCCACCTTCCTGATCATCACGCACAACATCGCGTCGGTCATGCGCACGTCGGACTACATCGCCGTGCTGTACCAGGCCAACCTGGTGAAGTTCGCCTCCAAGGAGGAGATGCGGACCACCGACAACCCGCTGATCCGCCAGTTCCTCGCCGGACGGGCCATGGGCCCCATCGGCATGGACGAGATGGCCAACGAGCGGACCGACGTCGAGAAGGAGCTGATGGAGCGTGAGCGCCGGCGGCTCGAGGCCGACGGGCGCGACGTCGACGACTACGGCGTGATGACGGTCTGAGCACCTCCGCACCGCCCACCTCCCAGGGCGGTCGAGCCGCGCCGATCGACGTTGTGGAATCCCGGTGCGGTGGCGATAGGTTCCCGCGCCCCGGCAACCCTGCCGCGGCGGACTGTGCCTATGATCCGCCGCCGACGCCACACTCGGTTGGAGCGCCCATGGCTGACGAAGAAGAAGAGCTTGTCGACGAGGACCTGGACGCCGACGAGATCGGTGAGGATCTGGAAGAGGACCTCGACGAGGATCTCGATGCCGACGAGATCGGCGACGACTTCGCAGAGGACGACGACGATGCCGTCGTGGTCGACGACGTCGACGATGACGCCATCGTCGAGGACGAGGCCACGCCGGACGCCGACGAGGACGAGCCCCGCCGTGCCCGCCGCCGGGGCGACGACGACGAAGAGGACGAGGACGAGGAGGCCGATCCCGACGACGTCGAGGCCGACCTCGACGAGATCCTGAAGGACCGCATCGCCGCGACCGACGACGAGGACGAGGACGAGGAGGAGGACGACGGCGGCGCCGGCGCCAGCGCGCCGGCGGGCAAGATCCAGCCCCGCCGCGAGGACGAGTTCCTCTGCCAGTCCTGCTTCATCCTGAAGCCGATGGGCCAGCTCGCCGACGGCGAGACGGCCCTCTGCGTGGACTGCGTCTGACCGGGGTGACGACATGACCTACCGCACCATCGTCGTCGGCACCGACGGCTCCGGCTCCGCCCAGCGGGCCGTCGAGCAGGCCGTCGAGCTGGCCGCAGCCGACCGGGCCCGACTCGTCATCGTGACCGCCTTCGAGCGGACCGACGCGAAGGTCGACGAGCGGCTGCCCGCCGACGTCCGCTGGATGGCCACCGACCCCAACGAGGCCGAGCGCCACGCCCGGGAGGCCCGTCGCCTCGCCGCCGAGACCGGTGTCGGCGACGTCGTGGTCCAGGCCCTGGAGGGCGATCCCGCCGACGAGCTGCTCGAGGCCGCCGACACCTTCGGGGCCGAGCTCATCGTGGTCGGCTCGGTCGGCCTGACCGGCAGCAGCCGCTTCCTCCTCGGCAGCGTGGCCAGCAAGGTCTTGCACCACGCGCCGTGCGACGTGCTGGTGGTGCACACCCACGACGCACCGCGGCGCTGAACCGGCCGAAGGGCGCGAACTGGCGCGGTGACCGACCCGGCCGCGAACATGGCCGACCGTGACCGCTGACAAGAGCCCCATCGAGGAAGCCGTCGACCAGGCGCTGAGCACGTTCGTGTACGCGCCGATCGGCCTCCTGTTCGACGGGCCGGCCCGGTTCCCCAACCTGGTTCGCAGCGGCCGCGGCCACGTCAGCAACGCTCGGATGATGGGTCAGTTCGCCGTCAAGATGGGGCGGAGCGAGGTCGCCAAGCGCGCCGCCGAGATCGATGGCCCGGTCGTCGATCTGCTCCGTGGGCTCGGGGTCATCGACGGCCCACCGCCCGGCCCGGCGCCGGCGTCCTCGGAGCCCGTGGTCCCGGTGGTTGACGTCCCGGACAAGCCGGAGCAGCCCGCCGGCAAGCAGGGCAGCGCCAAGGCCCCTGCGGCCCCGAAGCCGGCGACGAAGGCCGCCGCCAAGAAGGCCACGAAGAAGCGGGTGGCGAAGAAGGCCGCCGCCGCCAAGGCGCCCGCACCGGCCCTCACGGCCGATGCCCTGCCGATCACCGACTACGACAGCCTGTCGGCCAGCCAGGTGGTGAGCCGGCTCCAGGGCCTGTCCACCGGCGAGTTGGAGGCGGTACGGGCCTACGAGGCCGGGACCCGTGGTCGCAAGACCATCCTCAACAGGGTCCAGCAGCTCCTGAAGCCGTAGCGGTGGAGGTCTCCGCCCGCCCGGCCACGGCCGACGACCTGTCGGCCCTGGTCACCCTGGCCACCGCCGCCATCGAGGAGCTCACCCCGCACCGCGGCGGCGCCGTGTGGCGACGCCAGCAGGCCCGGCCGATGCCGCCCGGCGATTCCCTGCGCGCCGACCTGGACGACCCCGATGCCTTCGTCGCCGTGGGCACCATCGACGAGACGGCGATCGGCTACGGCGTGGTCCGGGTCGAGCGCCTGCAGGACGGGTCGAGGCTGGGCGTCATCTCGGACCTGTTCACGCTCGAGGGCGCCCGTGGCGTCTCGGTGGGGGAGCAGGTCATGGACGCCCTCATCGACTGGGCCGGCCAGCAGGGGTGCTTCGGGGTCGACTCCCTGGCGCTGCCCGGTGACCGCCACACGAAGAACTTCTTCGAGTCCTTCGGGCTGGTGGCCCGCGCCATCGTGGTGCACCGCAGCCTCGACCCGACCCCGGGTGAGCCGTCGTGACCGACGTCGACACGGGCCAGACCGCCACGACCACCGGCCCGCTGGTGGCGGTGGGCGCCATCGTCGTGGTCGACGACCGGCTCCTGCTCATCCGCCGGGGCCGGGGCGTCGCCGTGGGCACCTGGTCGCTCCCCGGGGGCGTCGTCGAGCCCGGCGAGCTGCTCGCCGAGGCAGTCGTGCGGGAGCTGGCCGAGGAGACCGGCCTCGAGGGCGTGTGCGGTCCGCTGGTGGGCGTGGTGGAGCGCTTCATCGAAGGCCACCACTACGTGATCCTCGACCACCGCGTCACGGTGCTGGAGCCCGACGCCGCGCCCACCGCCGGCGACGATGCCGCCGATGTGGCGTGGGTGCCTCTCGCCGACGTCGCCGAGTGGCCGCTGGTGGATGGCCTGGCCGAGTTCCTCCACGACCACGGCATCCTCGCCACCATCACCTAGCGCGGCTGCAAAGGGGCGTCAGCGGCCCTTCCACTCCGGCTTGCGCTTCTCGATGAAGGCGGCCAGGCCCTCCTTGGTGTCCTCGCTCCCCATGACCTCGGCGATCGCCCGACCCGATGCCTTGAAGGCGTCCTCGTCGTTGTCGAAGGACTGGAGGGCGACCTCGCGGCTCTTGCGCACGGCCAGCGGCGCGTTCTCGCTGATCTGCGCGGCCAGCTCGATGGCGACGTCGACGGCCTTGCCGGAATCGGCCAGGCGGTTCACGAAGCCGAGGGCGTAGGCCCGTTCGGCGTCGATGGGGTCGCCGGTGAGGAGCATTTCCATGGCCACGTTCTTCGGCAGGGCGGCGGGGAGCCGGAAGAGGGCGCCGGCGGCGGCCACCAGGTTGCGCTTCACCTCCGGCACGCTGAAGGTCACGTCGGGGGTCGCGACGAGCAGGTCGCAGGCCAGCACGATCTCGCAGCCGCCGGCGTAGGCGGGCCCGTTGCAGGCGGCGATGATCGGCTTGGTGCGGGCCTTGGCCGTGATGCCGCCGAAGCCGCCGGTGGGGGTGTTGAGCCGGGCGGCGTCGCCGCTGTTGATGGCCTTGAGGTCGGCGCCGGCGCAGAAGACCGGGCCCTCGTGGGTCAGGACACCGATCCAGATCTGGTCGTCGGCCTCCATCCGGTCGATGGCCGCCTCGATGCCCTCGGCCACATCGCCGTTCACGGCGTTGCGCGCCTCGGGGCGGTCGATGGTGATGATGGCGACGTTGCCACGGGTCTCGTACTCGATCATGGCGGCACAGTAGCCACGCCCGCCGGCCGGCCCCGACGACGGTCACCGCACGCCGCCAGAGGGTCGCTGCACGGCTCGGTGCCCGGCGATACCCTGCCGCCGTGTCGAGCGACCCGGAACAGGGGCGGCTGCAGTGCCCCTACTGCGACTCCTACGAGGTCGACCGCCTGTACCTGGCCTCGCTCCGCGTCGACTCCTGCGTGTGCGCCTCCTGCGGGGCGCGCTGGGACGAGGACGCATCGACGGGTGCGTTCCGGGGCCGGCAGAGCCAGGCCCGGACCTCCCGCACCGAATCACGCTGATCCCGGCGCCCGGGGGCGCCGACGGTGATCAGCTGTTGACGTCCTCGCCGGCGGGCTGCTCGACGTCGGCGGGCGGCTCGGCGTCGGCGGGCTGCTCGGACGCCAGCGCCTCG
>CAZCJT010000072.1:0-9797 GCA_964498565.1 uncultured Acidimicrobiaceae bacterium | reverse complement strand
CGTCGAGCGCCTGAGCGGCCCGATCGAGCATGGCCGGCGACGGATCGGCGATGGTCACCTGGTGGCCCCGGCGGGCGAGCGGGATGCTCTGGTTCCCGGCGCCGCCGCCCACGTCCACGATCCGGGCGCCGAGTGACAGGTGGGCGGCGAGGTGCTGGTCGATCACATAGGTGCGGACCCGACCCCGCAGCTGGCGGTAGTGGTCGTCGACGAAGGTCGCCACGTGCGCAGCCCACTCGTCGGCGTCGTCGCGTGCAGCTCCCTCGGGCACGTCGCCATCCTGGCCCCATGCGGCCCCGGCTCGCAGCACCAGCGCGCGCGGGACGGCTGAGGCGCTCCCGGCGTACGGTCGGTCCCATGACACGCCCCGATCACCACGAGGTCGTGGACGCGACCGTCGCCACCGAGGACACCATGACCCCGCAGCGCGTGCCGGTGCGCATGTACGAGGCGCCCGAGGCGCTGGTGGTCATCGCCCCGATGTGCGCGGTGCAGCGCAGCGACGTGCACATCGAGAAGCGCGGCACGCACCTGCGGTTCTGGGCCCACCTGCGCAGCGCCGCGCCCCGCGAGTACCTGCTCGACGAGTGGGACTTCGGCGGCTACGAGCGAGAGCTCGACGTGCCGGAGGGCTACGGCGCCGGCATCGAGGCGACGCTCACCAACGGCCAGCTGGTGATCCGGCTGCTGAAGGGCGCCGACGTCGGGGACATGCGGGCCCAGCCCGAAGGCGCCGAGGTCTGAGCCGACCGGTCGGCCGACCTCGCAGGTCCCCGCTCGGCTTGACTGGCGCCATGTCCGACATCGCCGATCGCTACCGCCGCAACGCCGCCCGCTTCACCGCCGTCGTCGACGACGTGCCCGACGAGGGTTGGGACGCCAGCTCGCCGTGCGAGGGGTGGTCCGCCCGCCAGGTGCTCGACCACGTCGTCGAGGGCGAACACGGCTTCCTGGTCCGGTTCGACCTGGCACCGGACCTCACCGGCGACGACCCGGTCCAGCAGTGGCCGGCCGTGCGCGACGCCGTCCAGGCCGCGCTCGACGACCCGGCCACGGCCGGCACCGAGTACGACGGGTTCTTCGGACGCACCACCATCGAAGAGACCGTGGACGACTTCCTGTCCGCCGACCTCCTCGTCCACGCCTGGGACATCGCCCGCGCCACCGGGCTGTCCCAGCACGAGGAGATGCCGGCCGACGAGATCGAGCGGGTGGGCGGACGCCTCCGCACCCTTGGTGATGCAATGCGTGGCCCCGGCGTATTCGGCCCGGAGATCCCGGTTCCCGACCACGCCTCCGAGCAGGACCGATTCCTCGGCTTCATCGGCCGCCAGCCCTGACGCCGGCCTCGGCGCCCCCGTGCCAGGCTCGGCGGATGGCGAACTTCGGGGACTTCCAGATCGGCATCTACCTCGACGGGATGATGAACGGCACCACGCCGGACCTCACCACCAACCTCGTCCGGCTCGAGGACCAGGCCCGTGAGGTCCTGTCGCCGGAGGCAATGGGATACATCGTCCCGAGCGCCGGCGACGGTGCCACGACGCGGGCCAACCGGGAGGCGTTCGACCGCTGGCGGATCGTCCCCCGGATGCTGCGCGGCGCGAAGGACCGGAATCACTCCACCACCGTGCTGGGCACGAAGATGGCGGCCCCGGTCATGATCGCCCCGGTCGGCGTGCAGACCCTGGCCCACCCCGACGGTGAGCTGGCCACGACCCGGGCCGCGGCCGAGGTGGGCCTCACCTACATCCACTCGACGGCGGCGTCGCACGACTTCGAGCAGGTGGCGGCGGCCAGCGGTGACGGATCGCGGTGGTACCAGCTGTACTACCCCACCGACCCGGACGTGACCGAGAGCTTCCTCGAGCGGGCCAAGGTCGGCGGTTACGAGACCCTCGTCGTCACGCTCGACACCACGCTGCTGGGCTGGCGGCCGGCCGACCTCGACCGCGGCTTCCTGCCGTTCCTCTCCAACGTCGGCATCGCCAACTACCTGTCCGACCCCGCCTTTCGCTCCAAGCTCGACCGCACGCCGGAGGAGGACCCCGGCTCGGCCACCTTCCTGTGGTCGGGCATGTTCCCCAACCCGGGGCTCAGCCTGGACGACCTCCCGTTCCTGCGCGAGCGATGGGAAGGACCGATCGTGCTCAAGGGCATCGTGCACCCCGACGACGCTCGGGCCGCGGTGGACGCCGGGGTCGACGGCATCGTCGTGTCCAACCACGGCGGTCGCCAGGTCGACGGCTCGATCGGTGCGCTGGATGCCCTGCCGGTCGTCGCCGAAGCCGTCGGCGACCGGACCACGCTGCTGTTCGACTCGGGGATCCGCACCGGCACCGACGTCATCAAGGCCCTCGCCCTCGGCGCCGACGCCGTGCTGCTCGGCCGCCCGTTCCTCTACGGCCTGGCGCTGGCCGGCCAGGCCGGGGTCGAGCACGTGCTCCGCTGCCTGCTCGCCGAGGTCGACCTCGCCCTCACGCTGGCCGGCTACCCCGACATCGCCGACCTGTCCCCGGAGGTCCTGCAGCGCTGGTGAGCCGCCGGCCCTGTGCCGCTGACGCGGGGTCAGGCCGGGTCGAGCACCACCACGGGGATCGTGCGGTCCGTCTTCTGCTCGTAGTCGGCGAAGCCGGGGTATTCGGACTTCTGCCTCGACCAGATGCGTTCGCGCTCGTCGCCCTCGGCGACCCGGGCCGTGCAGCGCCGGGTCTCGGTGCCGATCTCCGCCTCCACGGACGGGTTGGCCGAGACGTTGTGGAACCAGTCCGGGTTGTCCGGCGCTCCCGCCTTGGAGGCGAACACGGCCACAGAACCCTCGCCCAGGTCCTGGTACATCATCGGGTGCACCCGCTCCTGGCCCGACCGGGCGCCGGTCGAGTGCAGCAGCAGCAGCGGTGCGCCCTCGAACTGGCCGCTCACCTTTCCGCCGTTGGCTCGGAACTCCTCGATGATCCGCGTGTTCCAGTCGTTGCTGTCCGACATGTGGTCCTCTCGTCCGTGGCCGCCGGGCTGATAGCCAACGCCCACCGTGGCACCGTTCCGGGCCGCGCCGCCAGCGCCCCGTCGGCTCTGGCACGCTGCCGACCATGCCGTTCGAGACCGTCACCGGGTACTGCTGGCCTCTGAGCGTCGCCCCGGGTGAGGCGGTGGCGCTCCACGTCTCCTCCCCCGGCGGCCGGCCGGTCCGGGTCGAGGTGGCCCGGGTCGGCGGCACCCGCGACGTCGTGTGGTCCGACACCGTCCCGGGCGAGTTCCACCCCACCCCCGAGGGCGCCGATGCCAACGGCTGCGGGTGGCCGGCGGCGGTGACCGTCGACGTCGGCGACGACTGGCGGTCCGGGTACCACGAGGTCGTCCTCACCGTCGACGTCGACGGCAAGCGGCGCACCAGCCACGCCTTCTTCGTGGTCCGGCCCAGCGAGCGCAGCCAGAACACGATCCTGCTGCAGCTCGCCTCCAACACCCTCCACGCCTACAACGACTTCGGCGGGCGGAACCTCTACACGGGCGGCACCACGGTCTCGCTCCAACGCCCCATGTCGCCCGGCTACCTGCACAAGCCGCCGGGGCCGGGTCGGCGGGTCACCAACGTCGTCCCCGACGACCGCCAGATGACCGCGCACATCGGCTACCTCCGACTGAACCACCTCTCGCCCTACGCCGGCTCGGCCGGTTGGCCCGACTGGGAGCAGCCCTTCGTGCAGTGGGCCGAGCGCGAGGGCTACGGCATCGACGTCGTCCTCAACAGCGACCTCGAGGAGTTCCCCGACCTGGTCGAGCGCTACCGGCTCATCGTCTCCGTCGGCCACGACGAGTACTGGTCCGGGCCGATGCGCGACACCGTGGAGGCGCACATCGCCCGGGGGGGCAACGTCGCCTTCTTCTCCGGCAACACCTCCCTGTGGCAGGTGCGTCTCGAGGGGCACGACGGCGACGGCCGGGCCACCCAGATGGTCGGCTGGAAGGGCCGGTTCCGTGACGACCCGTTGTACGGCACCGACCGTCAGGCCGAGGTCACCACGTTGTGGTCCGACGTCATCCTCGAGCGGCCCGAGAACCACATGACCGGCGTGAGCTTCACCCGGGGCGGCTACCACCGCATCGGCAAGAACGTCACCAACGGCGCCGGCGGCTACACGGTCCACCGTCCCGGCCACTGGCTGTTCGAGGGCACCGGCATCGGGTACGGCGACGTGCTCGGCGGCGAGGCGAAGGTGGTGGGCTACGAGTGCGACGGCTGCGCCTTCACCTACCGGGACGGCCTGCCACACCCGACCGGCGAGGACGGCACACCCGGGGGATTCGAGATCCTCGGCACGGTCCCGGTCGCCCACTTCACCCACGCCTCCGCGCCCCGCCCGCCGGCACCGGGCACGCCGTCCGAGCTCGAGTACATCTCGTCGCGCGTGTTCGGCGAGCGGGGCCATGAGCACCGGATCGCGCACGGCCACGCCGTGCTCGGCACCTACACCGCGGCGGGCGGCGGCACCGTCGTCACGTCCGGGTCGACCGACTGGGCGCACGGCCTCGCCGGCCACGACCGCAACATCGAGCGGATCACGGCCAACGTGCTGGACCGGCTCGGCGACTGACCGATCAGCGGTTGGCGGCGCCGTCGCGCGCCGGTCGGCCGTTCCAGAGCAGAGCGCCGAGGGCGATCATCCCGACGCCGAGGACGAAGTGCAGCCAGTCGTCGGCGGTGTTGAGCGGCACGAAGTTGGCGTCGCTCTCCTTGTCGACCACCAGGCCGTACAGCCACAGGGCCAGGTAGACCACGCCGCCGCCCACCAGGTAGGTCCGGGCGGAGCGCCAGGTCTTGGCCGCCCACAGGCCGAGCACCCCGAAGATGAGGTGCACGATGTTGTGGAGGATCGAGACCTGGAAGATCCCGAGGAGCTTCGCCTCCGAGTCGGGACCCCCGACGGCCAGGTCGCCGTAGTTGCTCGTGATGCCGGGGATGAACCCGGCGATGCCGACGATGAGGAAGACGGCGCCGACAGCACCGGCTGCCTTCTTGACTGCGTCGTAGTCACGGTGCCGGGCGGTCGTGCCCGTGCGCTGGGTGGTGGTGGTGGTCGCCATTGTCGTGCTCCTGTTTGGTGAACGGGGAGCCGGGGTCCGGGGCACCTGTGTGGATCGGTGGCGCGTCGCTACCCGTCCCGCTCCCCGGTGAGAACGGTGATGACGACAGCCGGACGCCCACTGCCACCGGCCGGCGTCAGCCGGCCAGCACCTCACGGAGCTTCTCGGCGAAGGCCTCGGGCTGGCCCGCGTAGCCGTGCTCATCACCCATGAAGCCGCCGTGGTGGCTGGGGAAGACGGTCGCCTCCTGACCCAGCAGCCGAGCGACATGGATCGACGTCCGCCCGGTGAAGGTGTCGATGGACTCCTCCCCGACGGCGATCACGACCCGTGTCGAGGCGGCCGCCAGGGCGTCCACGTCGACCCGGTGCTGCACGACCGCCTCGGCGACGCCCGACAGCAGGGGATCGTCACGGGAGCCGTCGTCCTCCGCCGGCATGCCGAACATGGCCGGGTCCGGGGCGGGCTGGTCGAAGTACGCATCGGTGAACTCGCCCGTCCAGCTGGTCATCTGGATGAAGCCCGCCATGCCGGCACCGAAGCCCTTCGCGGCGTAGGCCTCCTGCACGCCGAGCCAGGCTCGACGGGCCTGATCGGCATCCGGCAGCACGTCGATGAGGGGCGGCTCGTGGGCGACGAGGATGGCGACGCTCTCGGGATGGGCGGCCACCAGGGCGAGTGCGGTCACGGCACCGCCGCTGCTGGCGAACAGGTCGACCGGCCCGGCACCGAGCTCCTCGATGAGCGCGTGGACGTCGGCCGCCTGGACCGCAGGGTTCTGGATCTGCGTCCCGTCGGACCGCGTGCTGCGTCCCAACCCCCGGGGGTCGTAGCGGACCACCGTGCGCTCGGGGAGCAGCGAGGTGAGCGTGGTGAAACCGCTCGCATCCATGGGCTGGCCGATCATGAGCAGCGGCCGCCCGCCGTCGGAAGGCGGGAGCGGCCCGTCGACGTCGTAGGTGAGCTGTGCGTCCGGGCGTTGGAGGATCTTCGTCTCGGTCATGCCTCTGTGACGCTGCCACGCCGCCGCACTCATCGGTCCGGTCCGATCTCCTTCGGCCCGGGCCGGTCACGGCACCGGCGTACCTCTCTTCGGTGCGCGGCCGGGGGGCCTCGCCGGATGAGGGGGCGATGATGGGCGGAACGAGTGGGCGAGCGCTGCACCTGCTGGACGACGTGACGGGTCTGCGC
Source organism: uncultured Acidimicrobiaceae bacterium (assembly GCA_964498565.1). GTDB lineage: Bacteria > Actinomycetota > Acidimicrobiia > Acidimicrobiales > Salinilacustritrichaceae > Salinilacustrithrix. Next base: position 3,521 of record CAZCJT010000072.1, on the reverse strand, counting down.
CTCCTCCCCGCCGGCGGCGGTCCCGACGCCGCCGACCTGCGCCTCATCGACGAGGCCGCCCATGTGAGCCGGGTCATCGACCTCACCGTCGGCCACGCATTGGCCGCCTGACCATGGAGAGGACCGAAGCGCCACATTGCTGCGACAACCCGATGACGCCCATCGTCTACGGCATGCCCGGGGCCGAGCTCATGGACGCGTCGATGGCCGGCGAGGTCGAGCTGGGTGGCTGCCTGATCTCCGACGACGCCCCGATGTTCCGCTGCTCGCAGTGCGGCCGGACGGAGGGTCGACTCGGTGACGTGATGGACGAGCACTCCGCCGACGACACCTGGGGCTGACGCGGCGTCCGGGCGCGGCGATGCGCCGCTGACCGCACTGGCCCGGCGGCACGATCGTCAGTTTTCGAACCGAGCCGGTCGGGGATCGAACGGCTCGGACCACTTCCAGTCGGCCCGCTCGCCGGTGGGTCCCGCTCGGCTACGGGTAGAGACTCACCGACTTCAACCCGAAGTACGCATCGAAGTGGCTCTCGATGGCGTCTTCGAACTCCACGAAGAAGTCAACGTCACTTCGCTCCGGGTCGAAGGCATCCGTCCCGGCCGAGCCGAAGAGCGACAGGCGACGCACGCCGAAGCGACGGCACGCCTCCGCTATCAGCTGCTCGTCGAGCTCGGGTCTCACGCTCATGAGCCACTCCTCCGCTGGCAAATGTTCCACAGTCCTGCCGACATCGAGTGACGGAACCGCCCGGTGACCGGCTCGCGGAGCCTGGTCAGCTCGACCGCGTGGCGGCCAGCACCAATCCGACGAGGGTGGCGTTGCTCGCCACCATCCCGAAGAAGAGCTTGACCAGCAGCGCCGAATGGGCAGCGTGCATCGCCGCAAAGCCGGCGTGCATCTCCGCCCGGAGCTCGGCGAAGCCGGCCTGCATCTCACTGCGCAGACCGTTGATCTCGCCCTTCGTGACGATGTCGCCCCATCCGACTGGCGGCAGCAGGTCCATCATGATCGCAGCCCTCTCCGGTCCCATCTTCTCCTCCAGCCACTTGAACACCTCGTGGCGTTGGAACTCGCTGACCGACATGGTCGCACCTCGCACGGACGAACGGAAGGGTGCGCAGGCACCGAGCTCGCGCTACCGCACGAGAGCCTCACCGTACGCAGCGCCACCGACAGCGAGATCAGGCACGGCGGTAGCGCCGCGCCGGCCGCCCGACCGACCCCGAGTCCGTCGACCTGGTCGCCACCAGGTGCGGGAGCATCGCCCGGCGGAACGTGTCCTTCTGCAGTTCCTCGCCGAGCACGGCCTCGTGCAGGTGGCGCAGCTGCCGCACGGTGAACGGCTCCTGGAGCAACCGGTACGGGTCGGGCACATCGGCATGGTCGGCCCGGAAGCGCTCGACCGCATGGGCGACGATCGAGTCGTGGTCGAAGGGAAGCTTCCGCTGACCGGGCACGACGCCACGGCCATCGCCGATCGGCGCCCACCGCAGGTCCGGCCGGGAGAACAGCGACTGTGCATCGGCCACCGGCACGACGTCGAGGTGGGCGACCGACAGCACCCACCCCCGGTCGTCCCGACCGGGATCGTCCAGCACCAGGAGCTGGCGAGGCGTCAGACCGGAGATGCCGCACTTGTCCATCAGCGTGCGCTCCACAGCCTCGGGCAGTCGCTCCCGCTCCCGCAGGAACGACCCGGGCAGGCTCCACTTGCCCCGTTCCGTCGTGGTCGCCCGGCGGTGCAGCAGGACCGACAGCCGGTCCACGCCCTGACCGTCGGGCACCACCGAGAGGACGGCGACATCGACCGCAACGGACGGTCGCGGGAAGTCCTGCAGGTCGGTCACCGTGAAATGCCCGAGACGCTGTCACACCGCATCCGTACGATTAGAGCATGCTTGATCAAACGATGCCACACCCAGTGACCCTGCCCACCTTCCACCTCGGCGCCCCGACCGTCGTCGGGCCGCTGACCCTGTTCCCCATCTGGACCGATGCCCCGGTCCCCGACGTGCCGGTCGCGCTGGAGCCGCCGGTGACAGCCACCATCGCCGAGCTGGACAGCGGTCCTGCCGTCGAGCTGCTCACCGCGAAGAACCCCACGCCGCTCCCCTACGTCCTGCTCGAGGGCACGATCGTCGACGGCGGCTGGCAGCACCGGGTGCTGGTCCACAGCGTGCTCGTCGGTGCCGGCGCGCAGCTCGACCTGCCCGTGCGCTGCGTCGAGCAGGGCCGCTGGAACGGCGACAGCGACCAGCGGCTGCACCGGCGCCGGGCACCGCTCAGCGTGCGTGGAGCGACCCACGGCGTCCGACGCCCGACCGAGGGCAGCCCCCACGATCGCCGGGCCGACCAGGGCGACGTGTGGTCCCGGGTCGCCCACTACGAGCAGACCTACGGCATGTCGCCGACGTCCTCGCTCGTCGAGGTGCTCGACCAGGCGGAGGTGACCGACGAGCTCCGGGCTGCGATCCCCCGCCCGCTTCTCGGCCAGCGCGGTGTCCTCGTCGGCGTGGCCGGCCACCCGGCGCTCGTCGAGGTGTTCGAGCACCCCGACTCCCTCGCCCAGCAGTGGGACGCGCTCATCGACGGGCTCATGGCATCGACGCTCCACGTCGGGCGGAAGACCACGTCGACCCGCCGGGCCCGCGCGTTCCTCGACCGCCTGACCCACCGATCCCTGACCGACCTCGCCGCGGCCGGCGACGGCGTGCTGGGCGAGGCGGCCGATGACCTCGTGTCGGTGCGGGCGCTCGACACCGGCGGCGGGCGCACCATCCACGCCACGGCCCTCAACGTCCGCCACGAGCTGGTGCTCGCCGCATGAGCGGGAACGAAGATCGCGCCGTCGGCGCCCTGCTCGGCCTCGCCGTCGGCGACGCCGTTGGCACCGCGCTCGAGTTCGAGGCGCCCGGCACGTTCGAGCCGATCAGCGACATGGTCGGCGGCGGCCCGTTCCGGCTGCCCGCCGGCGCCTGGACCGATGACACGTCGATGGCGCTGTGCCTGGCCGAGTCGATCGTCGACACCGGTGGCATGGACCTCACCGACCAGCTCCGTCGCTACGTGGCCTGGCGGCGGGACGGCTACCTGTCGTCCACCGGTCGGTGCTTCGACATCGGCACCACGACCTCGAGCCAGCTGTCCCGCGTCGAGCGCACCGGCGAGGCGATCGATCCCCATCCCGACCCGGATGCCGCGGCGAACGGGAGCCTGATGCGGCTGGCGCCGGTGCCGATCCGGTGGCACGCCGACATCGAAGAGGCCGCCGAACGCTCCGCCGAGTCGAGCCGCACCACCCACGCCGCCGACCGGCCCGTGGACGCGTGCCGGGTGCTCGGTGCCATGACCGCCGCGCTCATCGGCGGCACGCCGTGGGACGAGGCCGCCGACTCCGGGTTCTGGCAGTGGGGCGAGCTGCCCCCCGAGATCGAGGCGGTCGCCCGAGGGTCCTGGATCGACACGGAGCCGCCCGCCATCCGCGGCACCGGCTTCTGCGTCGACGCGCTCGAGGCCGC
>CAZCJT010000071.1:0-9913 GCA_964498565.1 uncultured Acidimicrobiaceae bacterium | reverse complement strand
GTGTTGGATTCTCGCTCCGCGACCCCCTCCCAGGTCCTGAAAACTCGGCGATGTCGATAAATGGCCCGTAAGAAAAAGACGCCAAGAAACCCAATCACCGAGATCGGCCACCAGCGCGTGGCCTGGCTCGAAGAGCAGCTCCTGGAGGTCCTCTTGGACATCGAGGGCGCGAGGGCCTGCGAATCCTGGACGGCGGTGGCGGCGTTCCGCGGTCGCCAACTCAACATCAACAAGGAGCTGGACGCGCAGCGTCGGCGGCTGGCCACCCTGGATGAGGTGCAGGCGGACGCCGCGGAGTTGAGTCCCGAGGAATGGACGGCGCGGGTGCACGAGGATGCGGCGGCGGCGACGGAGGGCGACCTGGAGGTCTACGTCTCCGAGTGGCTGTCCCGGCGGAAGTTCCTCCTGGAGGTCGATAGCGCGGGCCAGATGAGGCTCGTGCGCCGCCAGGCGGGGTAAGTGTCCCGCGAGCTGCTGACCGCCGGCCGCCTGCGCCGCGCTGACCGCCTCGGCCGGCCGCCGGAGCGGTGGACCGACGACCAGCAGGCCCTATTCGAGAGTCCCTACCGGATGACCGTCTGGTGGGGGGCGAACGGGATCGGGAAGTCCCTCGCGCTGGCTGAGCTCACGCGGCGCGCGATCTCGGGCCGCCTCCCCTGGCAGCGCCGCGGGCCCCAGGTCGTCGTGCTCACGGGGCACACCTGGTCCCAGCTCGGCGCCACGATGCGGTACCTATGGCAGGGCCTGAACCGGAGCTGGGTGCGCCGAGGCCTCCGCTATGAGGGTGGCCAGATCAAGGGCCAGCGCCTGCAGGTCTTCGACATCATCGCCGGCCCGGGCGACGGCGGCGAGCTCCGGTGCGGCACCTTCAAGGCGGGGGCCGAGAACCTGGCCGGCCCCCGCGCCGACGTCGTCATCACCGACGAGCCGCTCCCCGAGGACATCTACAACGAGCTGTGGCCGCGCCTGCTCGGCCGCATGGGACGGATGTACCAGACCTTCACCGTCACCTTGGGGACGGCGCAAAAGCTCGACTACCTGTGGAGGCTCGTCGACGATTCCACGAAGCCCTGGGCGGGCCAGATCCAGACGGAGCTGACACTCGACGCGGTCACCCCTCGCGGCGGCCTGGTCGAGCTGCCCTGGATGCACCCGGAGGAGATCCAGCAGTTCGAGGAGGGTCTCTCGAAGCTCCACGCCGACATGCGCATGGGGCGGACCCGGACGCCGCTGGCCAACCAGGTCTACTTCTCCGCCTGGGGTCCACACCTGGTCGGCGAGACCCGGCCGCCGGCGGGGACCCGAGTGGGGGTGGGCATCGACCACGGGTCGAAGCCTGGTGCCCAGCGGGCGGTGCTCGGCGCCGTCGGCGGCCGCGGCCTGCACTCCCGGGTGTGGGTGATGGACGAGTACCAGGGCGACGGCCGCACGGAGAGCGAGCAGGACGCTCGCGGCATCCTCGCCATGCTGGCCCGGAACGACCTGGCGGTCGCCGACGTGGACGTCTGGGTCGGCGACCGCGCCCACCACGGGGACCACCGCGGCGGCAAGAAGTCCAACCAGCGGCTGAAGGCGGCGATCGCCGAGGCCCTGGGGCACGACACCAGCCGCCGCGGCTGGACGGAGAAGTTGCCCAAGCCGCTGCGCTACATGGTGGTCCCGCGGAAATACGACCAGTCGGTGTGGGAGGGCTGCGACATCCTCCACCGACTCATGGTGGGCGTCACCCCGCGGTTGACGGTGAACCCCCGGTGTACCGTGCTGGCGGAGGATCTCGCCGGCTGGCAGGGAGGGCTCAACGATCCGCACAAGGACGGCATCGACGCCTTCCGGTATTTCGCGGTGCCGATGGTGGAGGGCGAGCGCCACTGAACGGCCTTTCCGCTGAACGCCTGATGGGGTAGGATGGACGAGATGCAAGTGATCGTGCGGGCCAGTGGCGGCAAGGGCCTCGTGAAGCGGAGCCCGCGAGAAGAGCTGGCGCTGCGTGTGCGCATCCTCCGCGGCCGGCACTTGGCCGATGTGTACGGGCGGGTCGTCGACGAGCTCGGCGATCGCGCGGACACGATCGGGCCGATCGACATGAGCCGCAACACGCTGCGGTCCTACGTCTCCCGCCTGGCCCGCGCCTACCTGGTGCCCCCCTTGGTCGAGGACCTGGGCGAGGCGCTCGCCGGGCTCATCGGGGACATGACGGCGAAGACCACCCAGGCCCGCTACGCCAAGGCGAAGGGTCGGCCGATGCCGACACGGATGTCGATGGTCAGCGCCGAGGTCCAGCGGTTCCGGATCGGCGCGAACTTCTGCGGCACGCTGATCGGGTGGAGCGAGGGCACCCAGCGCCCCTACCTCGAGGTCATCACCCCCGACGACCTGGAGTGCGACTACCGCTCCGACGACCCCATCATGCCCACGGTGATCCGGCACTTCCGGCGCCGGGTCCTGGCCGGCAAAGAGGTGGAGGTCGCGGAGACCTACGACCTGACCGACCCGGAGCAGCCGAGCTACCGCGTGATGGATGGCGAGAAGGAGCGTACCGAGGAGGCTCTCGGCCAGACCTACGAAGGCGACCAGTATTGGTGGCGCTACGCCAACGGGAAGCCGTTTCACCGAATCGTGATCTCCGGCAATCCCCGGGAGCCCTACTGCGGCGTCGAGCTGGTGGAGGGCACGCTCAAGATGGGCGCCCTGTACACCCACTGGGGCGCCGGCATCCGGGACGCGGGCCACCCCCAGCGAAATGCCATCGGCCTGCACCTCACCGGACTCGACACGGATGCGGAGACGGGCCAAGCCGGTGCCGCCTTCGGCCCGGAGACCGTGGCTCAGTGGCACCACGACGATCCGGAGCGGCCCGGCTCGCTCCACCAGTGGGGGCCCGGGTTTGACCCCGAGGTCACCGGCCGCGCGATCCGGACTTACGAGCTGGGCCTCCTGGCCGCCCTCGGGCTCCCGGTCGACTACGAAGCCACCGGCGGCGAGCCGACCGCGACGGAGGCGGCCGCCCTCGCGGAGCTCGTCGCGTCGACCTACGCCGATTGCCGCGGCCACGACGCGCTGGTGCTCCGTCGCGTCGCGGCCACCCACAACCGCGCGTCCGCCCTCACCGAGGGCATGGAGCCCACCGCGATCCCCGAGGCCGCCCTACCGGTGCTCTATCGGGAGGAGATCGACCAGGCGCTCACCGACGTCGAGAATCCCAAGAAACCCGGAGATCCAAATGCCTGATGACGCCGGCGATGGCCTGCTCAAGAAGATCGAGGCGCTGCTCAGTCGGATACCGAAGGCCGCGGACGACGAGCCAGCGGCTGGCAAGACGGTCAGCTACGACCGGTTCTTCCACGCGAACCAACGTGCAAAGGCCGCGGAGGAGGGCCTCGCCGCACTCCAGGCGGAGGTCAAGGCGTTCAGGGAGAGCCAGGCTGGCGAGCTGAAGAAGGTCAAGGACGCCGGCGCGTCGGACGTCGCCCAGCTCGCGCTGCGCCACCATGAGGATCTGGCGCTCGTAGACATGGGCTTCGATGCAGACGGCCGAAGCGCGCTGCGTGCCGCCTGGGATCGCCAGCCGGAGGCCACGCGCCCCAAGACGCCGTCGGAGATGTGGAAGGGCCACTTGGCCGCGCTCGAAGCGCATCGGAAGGACCCCGAGAAGGCGGCGGCGCCCGAGGTGCCGAAGACCCTGGCGGCCTATCTGCCGGCAGCCAAGGAGGACGTTGGAGCCGAGCCGGCGGCCAAACCGGCCACGCGGGTCGGTGGGGTCAGGCTCGGCGTGGACCGCGACGTCGTGAAGGGCGAGAAGAAGCCTAAGGTGGAGAAGATCGGCCAGGCCAAGAGCTGGGCCGAGCTCGAGGCGGCCGTCGAAGGATCTTGACACGCCAACGGCAGGGGCGCTAACCTGTCCGTACATCGCTCCACGGGTCGCGACCGAAACCAGCGTTAGGGCACCGGCACTCACCCCTTGCTGGAGGTCTCCATGGGCGCGAACGATCCGATCAGGACGAACACCGAGCCTGGAAGCGACGCCCTCGTCGCAGCCGTCACCGCCTCCATCGGCCTCACTCTCGCCGACCGGTCGGGCGGCGGCATCCTCGCCAACCCCGTGATCGCCGGCGGCTTCATCGGCCGAGATCGGTTCATGAAGGCGCTGGCCGCGAAGGTGGTCTTCATCGCCAGGGGCGTCGACAAGTTCGCCACCACCGCGGAGGGCACCGACTTCACCATCCTGGACCTGGCGTCGGATGCCGCCACGGTCACCCCGGCGCGGCGCGGATTCGCCCGCCAGGTCTCCGACATGATGCGGTCGCTCGACGACTGGTCGATCACCGACTGGATGAACTTCGCGCGCGACGGCGCCATCGGCTGGGAGCAGACCGTGGTGAGCGTGCTGGCCGGCCTGTTCACCTCGTTGTCCGCCACGGGCGGCAACAGCGGCGGCGCGGCCACCTGGGCCCAGATCGTGGCCGACTACATCACGCTCGGCATCGCGAACGTCGCGCCGCCCTACGTGCTGATCACCCGGCCGAAGGACTGGGGCAACGTGGCCCAGGACGCCTTCTCGCTGGGCGGGTTCGTGGCCATGGACCCCGAGACGGCGCAATTCAAGAAGGCCGTCAACCCCGGGTTCAAGGGGCTCTTCCTGGGTGGCGACCTCGCGGTCTACACCAGCGCGGAGCTCCCGACCTCCGGGGGCGATCACGTGTCCGGCATGTTCGGCGCGGAGTGCCTCAAGTGGAACGCCCACATGCCGCAGCCGTCGCGGAGCACCAACCCCATCCTCTGGACGCCCGTGTTCGGCGTCGAGACCGACCGCGTCGTGCTGAAGAGTGAGGACCAGATCGCCTACAGCACCCACCTGGGCGCGAGCCTGGGGATCAACGCCGCGGGCATCCAGATGCCCTTCCTGACCTGACCGGAGATTCGATGGCCATCGGTGGAAAGGGCGACAAGCCCCTGAAGGAACTTCCCGTCCGGGCAGCCGGCGCCAAGCGGCTGCCGCTGGCCATGAACCACGCCTTCCAGTACTGGGTGGACGCCGCTCGTGTCCGGATCGTGAAGGGTCGGGCGTGCTTCAACCCCGTCGCCATCGCGGTGGTGCCCGGCCTGCAGAATGTCCCCGGGTCCGGCGACCCCACCACGATCGACGGCTACCAACACAACAAGCTGCGTCGCAAGCTCGTGCCGCTGGACTTCAAGGTGAAGGCCTGGGGCGAAGAGGTCGCCGGCTACCTCATCGAGAAGCCGATCGGGCAGGACCTCCACGGGAAGCCGCTCGTGCACTACCATGACGTCTGGCACCGGTACGAAGAGATGGGCGGCCAGATCATCCAGACCTTCGATCAGGAGGGCTGGGACGACTTCTGCGTCCGCACGGAGAAGGTGATGGGCGCCGCCCCGCACACGGCGATCGTCAGCGCGGAGCGCAGCCGGGTTCAGAAGTCGGCCGAGGAGCATCGCCGCCAGGCGCACCGCGCACCTGGCGCGGCCGCGCACGCAGCCGACCTGGAAGCCAACCTGGAAGTTCCCGCCGCCAAGTAGACGTCATCACGGATTGCGGGCCGAGAGGCCCGGCTCCTGAGAGGAATCCACCATGATCCACGCCAGCGTCCGCCCCCTGATCCTCGCCCTCCGCAGGTCGCGCACCTCGACGAAGGACCAGGACATCATCTTCTACTCCGGGACCGGGGACCCCTCCGGTGGAGTGGTGCACAACCAGGAGCTGGCGACCGGCCAGTGCGCCATCTACGTCAAGGAAGACGCCGCCTCGACGGAGGAGGTCCTGTGGTGGACCACCGACGGCGGGACCACCTGGACGAAGGTGCTGGTCCTGAGCGACATCCTGATGCCGGCTGTGACCGACGCCACCATCGCCAGCGGCACCGCCACCCTCAGCACCGCCGCCCACACCATCCGCGGCGAGGGCGCCGCTTCGGACAACTGCGACCAGGTCGACGGCATGACCGCCACGGAGCTCGCCATCCTGGTGACGGGGGCCGAGGCGATCACGTACCGCGATGCCACTGTCTCGGGCGGCGCCGGCGACAATCTCGACATCGCCGGCAACTCCACCCTGGTCACGGCCACGGGAGACATGGTCCTGGCGATCCTGTCGGGCACCCTGGTCCGGATCATTCCGCTCCGCATCTCGGGCTCGACCCCCTTCACGGGTCTGCGCTCCGACACGATCGAGGAGCTCACGTCGGGCACCGGGTGCACGGTCGACGGGATGCTCATCAAGGACAAGCAGATCGACGTCTCCGGCCTGCTGACGGGCGAGCCGGGCCTCAAGTTGCCGGCCAACAAGCCGGACGCCTACTCTGTCTACGACTCCGCTGGCGACGTGCTCGTCATCGACACCACGACCGGTGCGGTGCGCGTCAAGATGCCCGACAACATCGGGTGGCTCATCGGGACTGGCGGCGATGACCTGATCCTGCACGACGGCACCAACACCCTGTGGACCCACATCACGGGGAACCTCGTCTTCGACAACCAGGCCGTCACCGGCGCCACCTTCATCGACCTCGGGACGAACACCAGCGCCACCGAGTTCGCTGTCCGAAGCGACGCGGGGACGAAGCTGCTCAAGGTGGACGGCGCCGGCACCATCACCGCCGGCGCGGGCATGTGGGCCGGGGCGCCCAGCCCGGCCAGCGCGGACCCGTCCAAGGCCCACATCTTCTTCGACGACTTCCTCGACCTCAACGCCGGCTGGACCATCACCGAGGACGACGCGGCCTGCACCCAGGCCGCGGGCGATGCGCAACATGGGACCGTCGTCCTGACCAACAAGGCCGCCACCGACGACAACGCCCAGCAGATCACCTGGGCGCAGGAGACCTACAAGATCACCAGCGGCAAGAAGCTCTGGTGCGAGGCGCGCGTGAAGTGCGCGGTGGACGTCACGGAGCTGGACGTCTTCCTCGGCCTGGCCGAGGCCGAGGACCTGACCGGCGTGGCCGACAACATGCCGGCCAACGGCATCGGGCTGAAGAAGGACGACGGCGACACGAACATCGACGTGAGCAGCTCCGACGGCGGCACGGACACGACCCAGGCCGCCGTGGGCACGCTGACCACGGGCTGGCACAAGCTCGGCTTCGTCTTCGATGGCGGCGCCTCCGGAGTCGGCACGATCACGCCCTACGTCGACGGCGTGGCCGGCACCTCGATCGTGTGCACCTACGCGACGATGGCGGAGATGGCGCCGATCTTCATGGTCCGCAACGGCGACGGGGTCAGCACCCAGACGATGGAGATCGACTACGTCAAGGTGGTGGCGGAGCGGTGATGGCGTGGCGGAGCACATCATCCTCGATGGCGTCCACTTCCGGCGGGTCAACTCGCCGGCCGCGGTCGATGGCTCGGTCGACGTCGGGGGTCTCCGGATCGAGACTGGGCGGATTGAGAAGGACGGGCTGCCGGTGGGGGGGGTCCGATTGTCCCTCCTCACGGGTGCCGTCGCGGGGAGCCACGCCATGAGCGACGTCACCGCCAGCGACGAACTGGTCGGGGTGCTCTACTTCCCAGGCGCCGGCGTGGCGGTCGTCAACGTGCTCGACCTCTCCGCGGAGTTCGCGATCTCGGGGGCCGGCACAATCGACAATACGGGCGGGACGAACACCACTGGCGGCAAGCTGGCCGTCCTGTGGCTGGACCGCTCCTGATGGCCATCCGCCAAGAGACCTACGCCTTCGCCCGGCCAGTGCCCTACCTGCTCGAGCGCGGCGTGCTGCAGACCATCACCGGCCCCATCCGGCACGGCGCCACGGGCGCCCTGGTCACCCCCGACGCCGCGAGTACGGTGGTCGTCGAGAAGCCGGACGGCTCGGACCTGGTGAGCGGGGCGGTCACCGTCGCCTCGTCGATGATGACGAAGGACGTGACCCCAACCTCCACCGACATCCTCGGCGAGGGGTGGGAGGTGCGCTGGACACCCGTGATCGGCGCGGTGACCTACCCCACGATCCGCCAAGCTGCGTACCTCTGCGAGTACGTTCCGCCGAACCTCATCGACGCGACGGCGCTCTACGTGCGGGTCCCGGAGCTCAAGCACCGGATCCCCCAGGCCCAGGACACCGCCGGCGACAACACGGGCTGGCAGCCCCAGATCGACGCGGCCTACTACGACTTCCTCCAGCTCCTGATCGACGACGCCAGGAAGCCCTGGCTCATCCGGGAGGTCACCGGCTACTACCGGTGGCTGCTGACCCGGTCCCTGCAGTTGTGCGTCCAGGCCATCAGCGCCGGACCCAGCTCGGACTGGGCCCAGAAGTCGAAGGACCTCCACTTCGAGCTCCGCGGCGCCCGTGGCGAGATGCGCCTGCAGTACTCCGACCAGGCCCCGGCGATGCGGAAGGGTGGGGCGCCCCTGACCCGGATGGCCCCGGTGGGGAGGCCCTCATGGTAGCCCTGCTGGCCGGCACCGTGTACTACAAGGCCCTGCTGGAGGGGCTCTACAGCGATCTCGGCGCGCTCGACACGAGCGACTACGCCTGGGACACCTCTGATCGCTGGACCCAGGCCCGCTACCTCTCGCCACAGGACGGAGGCACCCGTCACCTGGAGACCTGGATCGACCTGGGCGCCGCCACCGACATCGGCCGCTCGATGATCGCGCACGAGGCCTCGCTGACCTTCGCCTGCCGCTACAAGCCGGACGACGACTCGACCTCGCAAGGCCGGATGCACGCCGCCGCCCGCCACGCGGTGGACTTCCTGCTGGCCTGGTCCCACCCGTCCGGCGCCCGCGCCCGCCCCACCCGCTACGCCATCGAGGGCATCTCCGTCGACTGGCTGGCCGTCACCGTCACCTTCACCCTCCTCCTTCCCCGAGGCTGACCATGGCCACCGCCGCCGCCGCCCTCCTCCAAATCCTCGCGAAAGCCAACCTCACCGCCACGAGCCCCCACGAGGGCGACGTGCGCGAGGACTTGGAGAACACCACCGGCGGCCGGCGGTGGACCGACGGCAACGCCTCGGGCCAGGTCAATCGGGTCTATCGGAAGACAGGAAGTCTCGGGGCGGGCGCCACGGACTCCTACAACACGCTGGCCGCCGGGGCGCTCACGGACGTCTACGGCCAGACGATCGACCTCGACGAGCTGAAGGGCCTGGTGATCGTGCCGCTGACCGGCTCGATCCGTCTGGAGGCGCCGGCGGCCAACTTCATCGGGATCTTCAATGACGCCACGGACCTGCTCAACGTGCCGGCCGGCGGCCTCGCGTTCGACTTCGGCGCGGCCGGCCTGGACGTCACGGTCAACTCGAAGTTCGACATCACCGAGACCACCGGCGCGGCGACCGCGACCTACGAGTTGTGGTTCATCGGCGCCACCTGAGAGGAGCCTTCCATGTCCCTGATTCCCTCATCCTTCGTCGACGGCGTCCTGACGCTGTCCGATGATGGCGCGCACAGCGAGGTCCTGGAACTCGCAATGGGCGACATGAAGCTGTCGGGGGTCACCCCGGACGGCCGCAACATCGAGATCTCGGAGAGCCGGGGCGCCGTCGTGGGCCTCCGGAAGACCACGCGGGCCAAGCCGATGCTCTCCATGTCCGCGATGCTGGCGTCGCCCTCCGCGGCCTTCCATCGCCTGGCCCTCGGAAAGACCAGCGGCTTCGTCTCCACGTCCGCCGACATCGGCGACGGCCTGACGAACGACCTGAGCTTCACCTTCAACTACGGGGCTGAGACCAGGAACATCACCGCGGACGACCTGCTGCTCCGGAGCTGGGACGTTTCGGAGGGCCCGACGAGCACGATCTCGCTCAACTTCGAGGTCATCGGTCCGCTTGAGTTGGATGGCGTCTCGATCATTCCGAGCCGGTGAGGACATGAACGCACCGACCCTCACCATCGGCCAGCAGACCGCCACGCTCGTCCAGCCGAGCGTCCTGGGCGCCCTCGCGCTCC
>CAZCJT010000070.1:0-9957 GCA_964498565.1 uncultured Acidimicrobiaceae bacterium | reverse complement strand
CCTCCCCTACCCATCGGCGGTGATCGCCACCACCTTGAGCCGGGCCTGTGCCAGGACTCAGTCGACGAGGGACGGGGCGCGCGGCGCCGGTGCCGGCGCGACGGGCGCGGTGGCCGACGGCCCCATCGCCCGGCGCATCTGGGCGTCGGCGAACGCTCGGTCCTCGGTCTGGAGGCGCTCCACGAACTCGGCGGCCGGCATGGGACGGCCGAGGTGGTAGCCCTGCATGCGGTCGCAGCCCTGGGCGACGAGGAACTTGCGCTGGTCCTCGGTCTCCACGCCCTCGGCCACCAGCGTCATGCCGAGGGTCTTGGTCATGGCGATCGTCGCGGCCACGATCGCGGCCGAGCTCGGCGTCATCGCCTGGACGAACGAGCGGTCGAGCTTGAGCGTGCTGACCGGCAGCTCGCCGAGGTACTGCAGCCCGCAGTACCCGGTGCCGAAGTCGTCGATGGCCGCCTTGACGCCCAGCTGGCGCAGCTCCCGGAGGCGTTCGGCAACGAGCTGGACGTCGTCCACGGCGGCGTTCTCGGTGAGCTCCACGACGAGGCGGGACGGGTCGGCACCGCTCTCCCGCAGGGCGCTGGTGATGGAGGTGACCAGGTCCTCGCGGAAGTGGCGGGGGCTCACGTTGATGGTCAGGAAGCGGTCACCCAGGCCCATGCGGGCCATCTCGGCCAGCTGCTTGCACGCGGTGCGGATCACCCAGTTGCCGAGCTCGATGATGAGGTCGGACTGCTCGGCCACGGGGATGAAGTCGTTCGGCGGCACCATCCCCTTGTCCGGGTGGATCCAGCGGATCAGCGACTCGGCGCCGCTCGTGCGACCGTCGGAGGCCTCCACGATGGGCTGGTAGAAGAGCACCAGCTCGTCCTCGGCGATGGCCCGGTGGAGCTCGGTCTCCAGCTCCAGGCGGGTGGCGGCCTGCTCGTGCAGCGTGGCGCTGAACATCTCGACCGCGGCGCCGCCCCGATCCTTGGCCCGGTACATGGCGTCGTCGGCGGCGCTGAGGAGGTCGCCGGGCTCGCTGCCGTCGTGAGGGAACACGGCGGCACCGATGCTGGCGAGCGTGTGGATCGAGTGCTGGCCGAGGTCGACCGGCTCGCGGAGCGCATCGAGGATGCGACCCGCGACGAGCGACACGTCGTCGGCCGAGCGCAGGTGCGGGAGGAGCACGGCGAACTCGTCGCCGGCGAGGCGGGCCACGGTGTCCTCGTGCCGGGCGCACTCGGCGAGCCGACGCGCCGTCTCGCGGAGCAGCCGGTCACCCGACTGGTGCCCGAAGGTGTCGTTGACGTCCTTGAAGCGGTCGAGGTCGATGTAGAGCACGCCGACGGGCACGTCGTTGCGGACGGCGTGGGCGAGGGCCCGCTCGACGCGGTCCATGAACAGCAGCCGCTTGGGCAGCCCGGTCAGCGCGTCGTGTGTTGCCTGGTGCTCGCTGTCGGCACGCTCCTGGAGCAGGCTCACGACGTGCACGGCGAGGACCAGGCCGATCAGGCCGGCGCCCACCGCGACGGCCCCGGACACGGACACATCGAGAGCCACCTGGGCGGCGAGCACGATGGGTGCGGCGATGACGGCGAGCACGACCACGCCGGCGTGCGCCGGTGAGAACAGGGGAGGCTCCACCGGGATGATGGCGGGCCGGTCCACGGCGGCGTCGTACAGCGTGCCGAGCCCGATGGCGAGCAGCGACAGGGCGATCGGGGCCGTGGCGCCCAGGCCCGGAGAAGCGCCGTCGGCGATCTGGACCGCGGCCACGAGGTGCCCGACGAGCAGTGCGGTGACGGAGGCGGCCACGACGACGACCGGGCCTCGACGGGCGGCGGCCGTGGTGAGCGGCCGGGCGATCACGACGGCCAACGCCACGTCGAGGCCCACCATCAGCGAGCCGAGCGAGGCGGAGGCCGGCTCCCATCCCCCGCTCTGCGAGAGGTGGTTGACGAACACCTGGAGCGCGATGGCCGCGGCGGCACCGACGAGCGCGGCTTCGACCACCACGTCGCTGGTACGCACCATCCGGTAGCGCCCGACCATGATGATCATGGCCCGGCTCAGCACCGGGTAGGCGACCACGGCGGCGAGCGGGCGCCACAGGCTGTCGGTCGCGACGGCGCCGAGGGCGCCGACATCCGGGATGCCGGCATCGGCGACCGTGAGAACGGCCAGCCCCAGCGCCGCCACGATGCGGCCCCGGGGTTGGCTCGCGTCACGGTCGAGGAACACGGCGACGGCCATCGCCACCACACCGACCGCACCGGAGACGCGGACGACCGACGGGCTAGACCACGCCACGATCAAGACGGCGACCGCCAGGCCGGCGATCAGCGCCAGCTCCGGGCGGGAGAAGGCACGCCGGAGGCCGGGCCGGGTCGGGACCTCTGGGCCCTCGACCAAGGCGCTCGGCGCCACGGGTGCATCGATGGTGGTCAGGATTGAGACATCGGCGCTGTCGGCGCTCATCCCAATGGCCCAATCGGGTCATTCATGTCAACGGGGCCTTCTGGATCGCGGTGGATTGCGGGGATCATGCCGAGTTGTCCGTCAGTGCGGGCGCGGGACCGCCTGCTGCTCGAGGGCTCACGGCCTCGTACCGGTCGAAGGCGGCCCGGAACCGACCCCGCCCGTGGGTCATGGACCGCACGTCGGTGGCGTACGAGGTGAGCTCGGCCGCCGGCACGAGGGCGTGGATGGTCACCTCGCCGGCGCCGGGGCCGGCCTCGGTCCCCGTGACCTGGCCGCGCCGGGCGTTCAGGTCGCCGATCACGTCGCCCTGGGCCTCGGTGGGCACGATCACGTCGACGACCGAGATCGGCTCCAGCACGGTCGAGCCCGCCGCCTCCAGCGCGGCTCGCAGTGCGAGGGAGCCCGCCATCTTGAAGCTCGCCTCGTCGGAGTCGACGGCGTGGTGCTTGCCGTCGAGCAGCGTGGCCCGGAGGTCGACGACGCGGTGGCCGTGCGGCCCGCCTCGCTGCATCGACTCGACGATCCCCTTCTCCACCGCCGGGATCAGGTTGCGGGGGACGGCGCCGCCGACGACGGCGTCGACGAACTCGAAGCCGGCCCCGCGCTCGAGCGGCTCGAAGCGCATCTGGACCACGCCGAACTGGCCACGGCCGCCGGACTGCTTCTTGTGCCGGCCCTCCACCTCCGCCGGCGCCGCCAGCGTCTCCCGGTAGGCGATGGCCAGCGGCAGCACCTCCACGGCGACGCCGTGGCGCCGGCGGATCCGGTCGAGCGTCACCTGCAGCTGGGTCTCGCCGGCGCCGCGCAGGACGGTCTGGCCGGTCTCGTCGTCGTGGACGACCCGCAGCGACGGGTCGTCGTGGAGCACCTTCTGGAGGGCGACGGCCAGCTTGTCCTCGTCGGCCTGGGTGGCGGCCGCGATGGCGATGCCGTGCACCGGCTCGGGCAGCTCGAGCGGCGGCACCCGGACGGGGAACCCGTCGGCGACGAGGGTGTCGCCCGCGGCCAGGCCGGTCAGCTTCGTGACCGCGGCGAGGTCGCCGGCCACCACCCGGGCCAGGGGTTCGTGCCCGGCGCTGCGGACCCGCACCAGGCCGTGCAGCCGCTGCTTCTCACCGGTGCGGGCGTCGACCAGGAAGTCGTCGACCGCCACGGTTCCGGACAGCACCTTGAACATCGACAGCTGGCCGACGTAGGGATCGGTGACGGTCTTGAAGACGAAGGCCACCGGCGGTCCGTCGGGGTCGCAGGGCACCTCCACCACGTCGCCGGCCGCCTCCGCCAGCGCCGGCGGGACCTCGGACGGCGACGGGCCGACGTGGCAGATGAACTCGGCCAGGCGATCCACGGCGACGGGTCCCACGGCCGAGCCGACCAGCACCGGGAACACCACCGCCCGGTCCACGCCCTCGTGGAGCGCTCGCTCGAGCTCCTCGGCCGTGGGCTGCTCGCCCTCGAGGTAGCGCTCGAGCAGTGAGTCGTCCTGCTCGACCACGTCCTCCACCAGGTGGTCGTGCTCCTCGTGCTCGCGCTCGGCGATGTCGTCGGGGACCTCGTCGCGCTCCTCCGCACGACCGGAGTCGTAGAGCCACACGTGCTCGGTCACGAGATCGGCGACGCCGTGGAAGCCGGACTCACGCCCGACGGGCAGCTCCACCGGCTCGATGCCGGTGGAGCTGAACCGTTCCCGGATCTCGCCGAGCACCCGGTCGAAGTCGGCCCGCTCTCGGTCCATCTTGTTGACGAAGACCAGGCGGGGGATGCCACGGGCGGCCGCGACCCGCCACAGGCGCTCGTCCTCGCTCTGGACGCCCGCCACCGCGTCGACCACGAACACGAGCAGGTCGGCGACGCGCAGCGCGGCCTCGACCTCGCCCGCGAAGTCGGCGTAGCCGGGCGTGTCGATGAGGTTGACGTGGTGGTCGCCCCACGAGAACGGCAGCACGGTCATCGACAGCGACTGGCCCCGCTGGCGCTCCTCCTCCTCGACATCGGAGGCCGTGGTGCCCGCCTCCACGGACCCCATCCGGCTGAGCACGCCGGCGCGCAGCAGCAGCGCCTCGGCCAGCATCGTCTTGCCGTTGCCGGCGTGGCCCACGAGGGCGACGTTGCGGATGCGGTCGGTCACTGGCTCCATCGGGGCACCTCCGAGACGACTTCGCTGCCCGCAGCCTGCCGCTGGCCGCTGGGGTCGCGTCAGGGCCGAAGGTCACCAGCATGCGTCCTCCGTGACGTGCTCGGTCGCGGGTCTCGTACCCTCGGTCGTGTGCTGACCGGATTCGACACCCACGAGGTCACCAACCAGCCGCCGCCGCTGGAGGGCCACGACGTGTTCGGCTCCGACGTGGCGCTCGTCGAGGCCGTGGCCCGGAACGGCGCGGGCTGGTCGCTCCCCGACGTCTCCGCCCTCGGCGCGCTGGCCGGCTCGGCCGAAGCGATCGAGTGGGGTCGCCAGGCCAACCAGAACCCGCCGGAGCTGCGCACCCACGACCGGTACGGCAACCGCCTCGACGTCGTCGACTACCACCCCGCCTACCACCAGCTCATGTCGACGGCGGTGGCCAACGGCCTCCACGCCGCACCCTGGGCGGAGGAGCGCACGGGCGCCCACGTCGCCCGGGCCGCCAAGGTCCTCGTCTGGTACCAGGTCGACGGCGGCCACGTCTGCCCGATCTCCATGACCTACTCGGCCGTCCCCCCCCTCCGGCACGAACCGGGTCTCGCCGAGGTGTGGGAGCCCCGGCTCGCCTCCTTCGAGTACGACCCGGCGAACCGGCCCGCCGGCGAGAAGTCGGGTGCCACGTGCGGCATGGCCATGACCGAGAAGCAGGGCGGCTCCGACGTCCGGGCGAACACCACCACCGCCACGCCGGCCGACGACGGCTCGTACCGCCTCACCGGGCACAAGTGGTTCTGCTCGGCGCCCATGTCCGACGCCTTCCTCGCGCTGGCCCAGGCGCCCGGCGGGCTCACCTGCTTCCTCGTGCCGCGGTGGCTGCCCGACGGCACCCGCAACCCGATCCGCATCCAGCGCCTCAAGGACAAGCTCGGCGACCGGTCGAACGCGTCGAGCGAGATCGAGCTGCTCGACACCTTCGGCGAGCGGATCGGCGACGAGGGCCGGGGCGTGCGCACGATCATCGAGATGGTCAACCACACCCGGCTCGACTGCGTGCTGGGCGCCACCGCCATCCACCGCCAGGGCGTCGCCCAGGCCACCTGGCACGCCCACCACCGGTCGGCCTTCGGTGCCACGCTCGACCGCCAGCCGCTGATGGCCAACGTGCTGGCCGACCTCGCCATCGAGTCCGAGGCCGCGACCCTGTCGGCCATCCGCCTGGCCCGGGCCTTCGACGCGCCGGCCGACGACGAGCACGAGCAGCTGGTGAAGCGGATCCTCACCCCCGTCGTGAAGTACTGGGTCTGCAAGCGGGCGCCCGTGCACACCGCCGAGGCGCTCGAGTGCCTGGGCGGTGCCGGCTACGTGGAGGAGTCCGACCTGCCCCGGCTGTTCCGACAGTCGCCCCTGAACGGCGTGTGGGAGGGGTCCGGCAACGTCATCTGCCTCGACGTGCTCCGGGCCGTCGGCCGGGCACCCGAGACGCTCGACGCCTACTGGACCGAGGTCGGCGCCGCCGCCGGCAGCGACCGGCGCTTCGACGCCGCTGCCGACGCGCTCCGCAAGGAGCTCGCTGACGTCGACCACATCGAGCTGCGGGCCCGGCGCCTCGTCGAGCAGATGGCACTGCTGTTCCAGGCGGCCCAGGTCCTCCAGCACTCGCCGGCGCCGGTGGCCGACGCATTCGTCGCCTCCCGCCTCGGCGACGACACCCGCCTGGCCTTCGGGACGCTGCCGACGGGCCTGGCCCTCGACGAGATCGTGGACCGGGCTCGGCCCGTGCCGGCCTGAACCGCCACCTCACAGCGACATGACGGTCACGGGGCTCGGCCCTGTCGACGTCGTCGGCTCGGCCAAGGCGCTCGACCACGGCCTCGGCGCCGCGGCCACCGCCGCGGTCTGGTCCTGGGACGCGATGGCCGCACCGCAGGCGGTCTCCATCGCCGGCGCGGTCCTGGTCCTGCGCTTGCGCGCCATGCGCAACGACTGGCGGGCGCCGACCGCCCGCCAGCGCCCGGAGCACTGACGTCCGTGGCTGCACGTGAGATCCTCGCTGCGTGGCAGCAGCGGACGACCTCGCAGCGACGCCGGCGGATCGGCGTGTCGACGACCGCGAGGAGCTGGCCGAGCGCATCGCCGACCGCCTCGACCTGCCGATCACGGCCGCGGGCGTCGTCTTCCTGCTGCTGGTCCTCGCCGAGACGGTCTCCGAGCCCAAGGGCGTCGTCGGCACCGTCTTCGCCGTCGCCAGCTGGGTCCTGTGGGCGCTGTTCGTCGGCGAGTTCGTGCTCCGCCTGGTCATCGCCCCGTCGACCTCGACGTTCCTCAAGCGCAACTGGTGGCAGCTGATCTTCCTCGCCATCCCGGCGCTGCGTTTCGTGCGAGCGCTGCGCGTCCTGCGGGCGGCACGTGTCGGTCGGGTCCTGAGCTCGGCGGTCCGGTCGAGCCGCACCGCCGGGCGGAAGCTGTCGAGCCGCCTCGCTGCGCTGGGCGTGGTGACGGTCGTGGTCATCCTCGCCTCGAGCCAGCTCCTGTTCGAGCTCGGCGACTACGACTCCTACGGCGACGCCCTGGACGACGCTGCGCTGGCCACCATCTCGGGCGAGCCGTTCTTCCCGGAGCACGCGGCGCTGCGGATCGTGCAGGTCGTCGTGATCGCGTACTCCGTCGTCGTCTTCGCTGCGCTGGCCGGGACGGTCGGCGCCTTCCTGCTCGAGCGCAAGGACGACGACGACCGCCGACTGCGGTCGGATCAGCCGACGGTCACCCGGTCGGTCCCTGAGCGACCGAAGACCTCGGGGGCGTAGATCTCCTCGGCCTTGGCCGGCGGGACCACGAACGTGCCCGGTGTGGTGGCCCGGGCCACGTAGGTGTGGTCGTAGGTGCCGGCAGGGAGGTACGAGCTGTACGCCTCGCTGCGGTCGTCGCGGAAGCTCTGGTGGTCGAACCAGGTGAAGCCGTACCAGGTGGCCGGCTCGAGGTCGTCACCCTCCTCCTCCTCGGCGGGCGGGCGGGGCGACGCGGCCAGCGCCGGGTTCAGGGCTTCGAGGCCGGCCGGGAGGTGGTCGACCAGGGCCATGTTGGTGCGGGCCGAGTCGACGACCATCGACAGGCGCACCCGCACCATCGCACCGGGGGCGATCGTCCACGAGCCGTCGTCGTTGCGCACCACGTCGGAGGGCTCGTCGATCGCCTCGTAGGTCCGCACCACGACGAAGCCCTCGTCCCGTGGATCGAGCCGCAGGTCGCTCGGCGCGTACCGCAGGCCGAGCCGGTAGTAGAGACGACCGGCGCCGGCCTTCTGGAGGATCAGGTCGGGATCGCCGCCGAGCTCGCCCATGGGTACGACCGTGCGGACCGTGTCGATCGAGCGGCCGCGGTGGGCGTGCTCGGCGGTGTAGCTGTCGCCGATCCAGACGCGGGCGAGGAAGTCCGGCGTGGTCGCCTCGAAGGCGTCGAAGTACCGCTTCATCGCCAGGAGGATGAAGCCGTTCTCCTGCACGTTGCTCCAGTGCCCGCCGCGGCGCTGGTTGCCGATGAGGCCGGCGACCACCTTGGGGATGAGGTCGCTCCGGGGATCCTGGGCGATGAGGGCGTCGAGCACGATGCCGTCGGTGCGGCGGTCCGATGCCAGCACGAGGGCGGCGGCGCTCTCGTCGTAGCCGGTCGTGAACGTGGCGGCCGACGGCGTCTCGGTCACCCGGTTGGCGAGCGTCCGGGAGATCTCGCCCCGGATGGCGGCATCGTCGACGACAGGCCACAGCCAGGCGACGGCGTCGAGGGGCATGTCCGCCTCGGAGCGGTAGAGCTCCGCTGCCTTGCCGGGGTCGCGGTCGCCGTCCAGGTTCCGGACATGGACGGCGTAGGCGCTGGCCGCCAGCCGGGCGTCCTCGGGCCAGAGGGCCGGGAAGTGGTCCTCGATCGTGCGGAGGTACTCGAGCGCCCGCGCCTTCGCGTCCCCGTTCACGGAGAACCCCTCCGCCTGGGCGACCACGAAGGCATGTGCGGCCTGCACGGTGAGGAACGGGTCCGACGGACGGCCCCGCTGCCAGGTGGGGAACCCGCCGTCGTCGTTCTGCAGCGCGGCGAGGCGCTCGAGGTCGGAGCGGACGGTGGCGTCGAGCTCCTCGGGCGACGGCTGGCCCGCGGCGTCGAAGGCGGCAAACACGTCGCGCAGCGACACGAGCGCGGTGATGCGTGCGGCGTAGGCGTCGGCCGACTGGTACTCGTAGTCGGCGAGGTAGACGACGGCGTCGGTGAGCGCCTGCAGGCTGGTGGACGAGGTGTCGATCTCGAGGCCGCCGAACTGCTGGACCACCCCCTCGGGCGTGAGCAGCGGCTGGGCCACGCTGCCGTCGTCGAT
Organism: uncultured Acidimicrobiaceae bacterium; assembly: GCA_964498565.1. Taxonomy (GTDB): domain Bacteria; phylum Actinomycetota; class Acidimicrobiia; order Acidimicrobiales; family Salinilacustritrichaceae; genus Salinilacustrithrix. The sequence goes on along the minus strand of CAZCJT010000070.1, from coordinate 1,006 downwards.
GACGCCGTAGGTGGCGAAGGCCTCGGTCGTCGTCGGCGTGTACGCCGGCAGCTCGCCGCTGGCCGAGTCGGACCGGTCGCCGGCCACCGCCGTGACCCGGTAGCGGATCGTGCCGGCGCTCTGGACGGCCACCGGGAAGCGGACCTCGATCCGGTCACCGGCCGGGACCTCCACGAGCTTGCCGACGGGGCCGGTGACGGTGAGGTTGCTCGCCTCCAGCACCACCGCCGCGGTCGTCGGCTCCTCGCTGCTGTTGTGGACCACCACCGGCAGCTCGAAGGCGTCGCCGAAGTTGGCGAACCGCGGCGGCGACGGGCGCACCTGCAGCGGCAGGCTGGCCGTGATGACCGACTCGCCGGTGCCGAACCGGTCGCCCTCGGCGGCCACGGCCATGACCCGGTAGCGGGTGAGGTTGTCGGGCAGGTCGACGGCGATGCTCGCCCGACCGTCCGAGCCGGTGACCACCGTCGGCTCGAAGACGGCGACGGCGGAGAAGTCGCTCCGGACCTCGATGGTCGGTGACGTCTCCAGGCCGGCGAGGGACCCACGGCGGGCGCGGTCGGCGTCGGGTGCCGCCGCCTCGGCGCCGTCCATGGCCTGCTCGACGGAGTCGTCGCCCCCGCCGGCACCCCCAGCGGCGGCGCCGGTGTTGGCGAATCCCTCGTCGCCGGCATCAGGCGTCGTGGTCGGTGGCACCGTCCCCTCCTCGCCGAACACGCTCGGCGGCGCGAGCAGGATGCCGTCGCGCGACCGCTCGGCGTTCAGGAAGCTGCCGATGTCCTGGTAGAGCGCCTCGATCGGGTCACCGACCTCGTAGCCGGTGAGCGACAGGAGCGCCTCGTCGACGACGGCGACCGCGACCTCGGCCCCCTCGACCGCCGAGCCGCCCGGTCCGGTGACGGCCACGTCGACGGTCGTCGACTCGCCCGGTTCCAGGGTTCCGTCTGCCGGTTCGGCGGTGACGCCGAGCGTCCGGCTGGCGGCGCCGACGGGCAGGCGAAGGTGG
>CAZCJT010000069.1:0-9969 GCA_964498565.1 uncultured Acidimicrobiaceae bacterium | reverse complement strand
GGCTGGCGGAGGGACCTCGCACGGACGTCCGCTCGCCCACTGCGCCGGACACGGCTCCGTGCTTGTCCGAAGTCCATCGCGTAGCGACCCCGGATGCCTGGACGCACCGTCCGCAGGCACCATGACGGCATCCACCAAGAAAGGTCCACACCATGCACAACCACCGCAACCACCTGAACCTGCTGCTCGCCGCAGCAGGGGTGCTCATCGTGCTCGCTGCACTCGGCGTCCCCGTCTTGGCCTATCTGCCCGTGTTGGCCGTCCTGGCGATCTGCCCACTCATGATGGTCTTCATGATGCGGGGCATGGACCACGGCGGACAGGCCTCTGGTCCGCGAGAGGCAGACCGCTCCGACGAGGCGCATCATCACTGACCCACAACCTACGACAAAATGTCGTAGGTTGTTTCGCAGGAGTCCGGACGCAGCGGAGCGAGAGAGCGTGAATTCATGACGGATCAGAGTCCCGAGAGAAGCGGCACCGGCGCCAGCGAGAGCGCGACGAGCGCCGGACCGAGGCATCTCCTGGAGTGTCGCGTCCGCCGGATCGAGGGCCAGGTCCGCGGCGTCCTCCACATGTTGGAGGAGGGTCGGAGGACCGAAGAGGTTCTTGTCCAGCTCGCGTCCATCCGCGGAGCCGTCCACGGACTCGAGCAGCAGCTGGTCGGTCTCGAGCTGGAGCGCTTCGTGGAGGACGTCCTCCGGGACGGTCGCCCGGCGGCAGATGCGGCGCTGAGGGATTTGAGCGCAGCGATCGGTCACGTGCGGACGTCGTGATCACTGCGCTGTTGCCCGATCGAACGAGCCGGCAGTGACCTTCCTGGCTGCCATCCCCAGCCCCTCCAGCAAGGCGATCGAGATCGGTCCTCTCGACCTGCGGGCGTACGGCATCGCGATCGGCCTGGGCGCAGTGGTTGCTGTCTGGATCGCTCAGCGACGATGGTCCGCCCGAGGAGGAGACCCGGACGACATCTCATCCATCGCCGTCTGGGCGATCCCCGCCGGGCTCGTCGGCGCCCGGCTCTACCACGTCGCGACGGACTACCGACGCTTCCAGGGCCGCTGGCTCGAAGCGTTCGCTGTCTGGGAGGGCGGCCTCGGCATCCCGGGTGGGATCGTCGCCGGCGTACTCGTCGGCGTGGTGGTGGCTCGCCGCCGCCAGCTACCCGCCGCAGCGCTCCTCGACGTCGTGGCACCTGCGCTGCCCGTGGCCCAAGCGATCGGACGCCTCGGCAACTGGTTCAACCAGGAGCTCTTCGGTCGACCCACCGATCTGCCGTGGGCTCTGCGCATCGACGAGGCCCACCGGCCGGCTGGTCTCGAAGATGTCGCGCTCTACCACCCGACCTTCCTCTACGAGGCGCTCTGGAACTTGGCGCTCGCCGCCCTCCTCGTGTGGATCGGTCGACGGTGGGATCCGAGGCCGGGACAGCTGTTCGCCGGTTACGTCGCGGGCTACGCAGCCGGGCGGTTCTGGGTGGAGGCGTTGCGGATCGATCCGGCGACCGAGATCCTCGGGACTCGCGTCAACCTGTGGGTGAGCGGGTCCGTCTTCGTGATCGGGGCGGCGATCCTGGCGGTTCGGGCCCGGTCGGGGTCCTCGGAGCGGTCCACCCCACCCATGGGGGGCATGCCTGCGGACCACACCTCGAGTGTGCCTTTTCGCAACCTCGATCAGTGAGGGTCCAGCTCCTCGTGGGGCTCGTCGACCGGTGGCTCTGCGTGTGGGCCGCGCCGCTCGGCAGGTGACGGTGTCACGAGGTCATCGGCGATGTCGGAGACGGTGGCGACCAGTGCAGTGCCTGCGACGGCAAATGCCGCGACGTACAGGACGATCCCGATGCGCCGCCGCCACGGTCGGTGCGTCCGGAAGACCGAGCGCCGTCGCCGCTCGACCGCGGGTGCCCTCCGACCGGAGAAAACGGGAGTCGACTCGTCATCGAAGGACACCGGTGGAGTTTCCCTTCGCGTAGGCTACGACAACCTGTCGGAGGCTAGTCCCGTCACACGTGGCCCGACGACACCGATCCGCCGACGATTGAGGTCCGACCGATGGTCCTGACAGTGGTCACCGCTCGACGACTGGAGCCAGAACGACGTGCAGCAGTCGCGAATGTCCTGGCGGAAGCGTTCGAGCACGATCCGATGCAGGCGTGGCTGTTCCCGAACGCGGAGCGCCGGATGCAGCGGCTCCGCCGCTTCTACGAGCGTGATCTCGCCGTTCGGCTCGAGGGTTGCACGACGACGTGCCTCCTCGGCGAGGCGGCGGTCGCCTGCTGGCAGGCGCCGGGCGAGTCCGGGACACTGCCCCTTCGCTCGGCCCTGCAGCTTGCGCCGTGCGTCTGGTCGGTGGCGGCGCATCATCCGTTGGCTGGCACGCGGCTGCTGGCTGCCGTACTACGCCAGCGGCCGGATGAGCCGCACTGGTATCTGAGCCATCTCGCGGTTCGGCCGGGTGACCAGGGCCGAGGCCTCGGGCGGACCCTGCTGCACTGGGGCATCGAGCGGGCCGACGAGGAGGGCGTCGGCACGTATCTCGAGACGGCAAATCCGGACAACTTGCCGTTCTATCGGTCGGCTGGGTACTCCCAAGTCGGTCTGGTCCGGAGCGGTGATGCGCCCAACGTGTGGACGCTGTGGCGCAGACCTTCCGACCAGGGGTCACCCCCGCCGCTCCGGCGGGCAGCAGATGACGGTGCAGGCCACATCGAGGCGTCACCAGACGGTGGCGACCAGCGAAGAGGAGGTGCCAAGTGACACACGCGGGATACGTCCTCGTGGGTTGGACCGTCACCTGGACGGTGCTCGGAGGCTACGCGTGGCGAGTGCTCCGCAAGGGAAGACGTCTGGCCCCGATGGTGCCTGCAAGCGAACGGCGGTGGTCCTCTCCGCCAGCTCACCGCAACTAGGTTCGCTGCGCCGCATGCTTGTGGCTCAGGCGCTGCAGATGGTCCGGAGGTACCGCTGAGACGCGTTCGCTGACGCACCGACGGGACGGTGCGGTGGACCTCGCGGTTCTCTCTCGACCTCGGTTCGGGTAGGTCGGCTCCACTCGGCTACGACACCGAATAGGAGCACAACCATGATCGAGCAGCATGAGCGGACTGATGCAGAAGGCGGCATGGGGGGGGACCACGACGGGAGGAACGACTCCGATTCGGGCATGCAGCGCATGATGTACCTGCGCTTCGCCGCGATGATCCTCACGTCGATGGTGCTCATGTACTTCGTCATGTTCGTCGGCTCCTGGGAGCTCGGCCACGTCCGGTTCAGCCAGAGCCGGATCTTCATGGCGGTCACGATGGGCGGCGTGATGGGGCTGGTGATGCTGGCCTGGATGCTCAACATGTACAAGAGCGTCAAGGGCAACCTCGCCATCGTCGCCGTCAGCCTCCTGCTCGTCGCCGGCGGCGCCTACCTCGACCGGAGCCAGACGACGGTCGGTGACGTGTCGTTCATGCGAGCGATGATCCCGCACCACTCCCTGGCCATCACCAGGTCCGAACGCTTCGAGGTCGATGACGCCCGGGTCTGCGAGCTCGCAGTGGAGATCAGCGAAGCGCAGCGCCGCGAGATCCTCGAGATGGACTGGCTGATCGACGACATCAACGAGAACGGGGCTGCGACCCCTGCCGAAGCCGAGGAACGAGCGGTCCCGGACTTCGACGTTTCCGCAGACCGCGCCTGCCCTGCAGGCTGAGCCTCCCGCAGTGGGTCGTACACCAGGTCCTACAGGGCCACCTCCTGTGACTGCACACGCGCTGATCGACGCATCGGCAGCGGTGGCTACCGGTAGCTGATACTGGCTCATGCTCACGCTGCTGCGCTCGTCGTCGGAGTTCCGACGGCTGTTCGTGGCGCATTCGGTATCCCGGGCCGGCGATGCGTTCAACACCGTCGCTCTCGTCGTGTTGGTCTTCGATCTCACCGGGTCAGGTCTGGGTGTCGCCGGCGCCGTGATGTTCGAGGTGTTGCCGGTGCTGCTGCTCGCGCCGGTCGCTGGCCTCGTGGCGGACCGGTCGCCACGGCGCTCGGTGATGATCCGAGCGGACCTGTTCAGAGCCGTCGTGGCGCTGGTGCTTGTGATTGCCGCCGACTCGGTGGCGGTTGCCTACGGGGTTGCGTTCGGTCTGTCCGTAGGCGCCGTGCTGTTCAACCCAGCAGCGAGCTCGCTGCTACCAGAGATCGTCGACGAGGACGACATCGTGACTGCGAACAGTGCGATGTGGACAGCGGCAGTCACCGGTCAGGTCGCCCTGGCGCCGATCGCCGGGTTCGTCATCGCTGCATGGGGAGTGCAGGTGGCCTTCGCCATCAACGCCGCGACCTTCCTCGTGTCTGCTGCGGCGCTCTCCGGTCTGCGCAGCGGCCGCGCACGTGCTGACGTTGACGTCAAGGGCTGGTCCGGCGTGCTCGCTGGCGTCGATGCGGTTCGGGCTGACCCTCTCCTCACCCGTCTCGCAGCCGTGCAGGTCCTTGCCTCCATGTCGGCCGGGGCCACGAGTGGACTCCTCGTCGTCCTTGCGGACCGTTGGCTGGGTGTGGGTGCTGGCGGCTTCGGCACCCTGCTGGGAGCGATCGGCGTCGGGGCGGTTCTCGGTCCCCTGTTGCTGCGCCGGTTCGTCGAAGCGGGTGACAAGCGGTGGCTGTTCGGACCGTTCGCTGCACGTGGCGGCGTGGACCTGACGCTGGCCGCCGTCGGGGATCCCGTTGTCGCCGGGGGTGCCCTCGTGGTCTACGGCATGTCGACCTCGACGGGGATGGTCGCGTACCAGTCAACGTTGCAGACCCTCGTCCCGGCTGAGACGCGTGGCCGCGCGTTCGCCTTCTATGACGTGCTCTGGAACGCTGCCCGTCTGCTCTCGCTGGCTGCGGGTGGCGTGCTGGCTGAGGTCGCCGGCATCCGGCTGGTGTACGTCACCTCGGCGGTCCTGCTCTTCGCCGCCGCCGGTGTTGGCCTCACCACACGATTGGACGGAGCCCGTCGCGGGCGCAACTGATCGACCGTCCGCCCAACCTGCCGACCGAGCCGAATGCCAGGGGCGCGGCCTTCCGCATGCCACCCATCGTCGGGTGCGCCAGCGGGCGAACGCTCCGTGACACGGCACAAGGTCGCTTGCCTTCGGGCACCGGCGGACATCAGCCAGGAAGGAGGTTGATGCCGTCGAACGCTCGGAAGAAGGGCTCTGCGCCGATGCCGACGAGCACGACGGCGGCACCGGTGATGATGGCGGCGAACCCGGCAGAGGGGCTGAGGACCGGGACGGGACCCGGCAGGCGCTCGAAGTACATCGGAGCCAGCACACGGGCGTAGTAGGCGATGGAGACCACCGTGTTGATCGCTCCCAGGACCGCGAGCCAGCCGTAGCCGGCGTCGATGGCGGCTCCGAACAAGCTCAGCTTGGCGGCGAAGCCCGCGAGCGGGGGCACGCCGATGAAGGAGAGCAGCGTGATGGTCAGCGTGGCGGCCAGGACCGGCCGGGCACGTGCCAGACCGCCGTAGGCGAGGCGGTCGGTGCGTCCGCGGAGCTGGACGACGACGGCGAAGGCCGCGATGTTGGCGAGCACGTAGGCGAGGAGGAAGTACAAGAGCGACGGCAGCGCGAGATTGCTGCGCTCCACGGCCACGATGGCGAGCAGCCCGTAGCCGGTCTGGGACACCGACGACCAGCCCAGCAGGCGTCGCACGTCGTCCTGCCAGAGTGCGGCCAGGTTGCCGAGCGTCATCGTGGCGGCGGCAATCAGGGCGACGAGCGGTCGCCATCCGAGCCCGTCCGCTGGCAGGACCACGACCAGCCGGGCGAGGAAGAGGAACGCTCCGACCTTGGGCACGGAGGTCACGAACGCGGCGACGGGTGCCGGTGCACCTTCGGCGACGTCGGGCATCCACGCGTGTGCGGGCACGGCGCCGAGCTTGAATGCCACGGCGACGATGACGAGGGCGGCGGCGACGGCGAGGCCGATTCCGTCCGTGGAGGCGAGGCCGGTGCGCAGGCCGGGCAACGTCGTGGTTCCTCCCATGCCGAACAGGTAGGCGACGCCGATCAGCATGCTGGCGCTGGTGAGGGCCCCGAGCAGGAAGTATTTGATGCCCGCTTCGGCCGAGCCGCGGGACAATCGGTGGTAGGCGGTGAGGACGTAGCCGGTCGCAGACGACAGCAGCATCGAGACGACGAACTGCTTGAGGTCCGTCGCACCGGCGAGGAGCACGGCGCCGAGGGCGGAGAACAGCAGCAGGGTGTAGTACTCGCCGCTGCGGGGATCGCTGCGGAACCAGGGAAGCGAGAGCGTGATCACGGCTGCGGTCGCGGCCAGGACGATCAGCTTGGCCCAGACGGCCGGCAGGTCGCGGGCGTAGGTGTCGGCGAACGTGTAGGCCTCGGGCCCGTCCAGCATCGGGATCGTGGTCGCGGCGGCGACGGCGACCGTGAGCAGGGCCAGGACGGGTGCGCCGCTCTGGAGGCGTCGGGGCGCGGCCAGTGCGTAGAGCAAGACGATGACGCCGCCGACGACGAGCACCAGTTCGGGGACGACGTCGCCCAGCATGGACGCCATGTTCATGCCTGCCGAGCCCATGGTGTCGTCCAATCGTCGACCGCCGTGCGCTATCGGCCGACGAAGGGGCCGGCGAAGGTGTCGATGACGTCGAGCAGCAGAGCCGGTGCGACGCCGATGCCGATGATGAGCAGGATGAGGGTGCCGAGGGTCAGGCGCTCGATCCACCCGAGGTCGGGCCACTCGGTCCACCGTTCGGGGAGTGGGCCGAGGAAGACCTGTTGGAGCATGCGCAGGAACAGCGCAGCGGTGATGACGATGCCGAGCAGGCCGATGCCGGCGAGCCAGGGGTAGACGGCGAGGGCGCCGGCGAAGACCTGGAACTCGGCGACGAACCCGGCGAGACCCGGAAGGCCGAGGCTGGCGAAGGCCGCGACGACGGTGATGCCGGTGAGCGCCGGGGCTCGGCCGGCGAGGCCGCCGTACGCGTCCATCTCGTAGGTGTCGCCTCGGGCGAGGATCGATCCGCTGACGAGGAACAGTGCGCCGGTGATGAGGCCGTGGGCGACCATCTCCAGGGTGGCGCCGGTCAGGGCGAGTGCCTGGGCGTCCTCCTGTCCGGCGATGCTGGCGCCCGCAGCCGCCAGCCCGAGCATCACGTAGCCCATGTGGTTGACGCTGGTGTAGGCGATGAGCCGCTTGAGGTTGGTCTGGGCCATGGCGACCAGGGCGCCGTAGACGATGGAGACGACGGCGACCACGCCGATCGGGAACGCGAAGCGGGCGAACGTCTCGGGCTGCATGGACATGAGGACCCGGACGAAGCCGTAGGTGCCCATCTTGAGCAGCACGCCGGCGAGGACGGCGGAGGCCGGTCCGGGGGCGTCGACGTGGGCGGGCGGGAGCCAGGTGTGGAAGGGGACGACCGGTGTCTTGACCCCGAAGCCGATGAAGAACCCGAGGAAGACGAGGGTCGCGTACACCCCGCCTGCGGGCAGCGGTTGCTGGCGGATGATCTCGGCCATGTCGAAGGTCCGTGGTTCGGTGGCGAGGTAGAGGCCGAGGATGGCGAGCAGGAGGGCGAGCGAACCGGCGAACGTGTAGACGAAGAACTTCAGGGCCGAGCGTCGGGCGTCGCCGTGCCCCCAGGCGCCGATCAGGAAGTAGATGCCGACCAGGCTCAGGTCCCAGAACACGAAGAACAGGAACAGGTCGAGTGACAGGAAGAGGCCGACCGACACGCCCTCGAGGAAGAGCATGAGCGCGTAGTAGGGGCCCGGCCGGCCCCGCAGGTCGACCGGATAGGCGATGGCGACAGCGAACACGAGGGCGGTCATGAGGGCGAGCGGGAGGGACAACCCGTCGATGCCGACCCGGTAGCCGACCCCGAGCGTCGGGATCCACTCGCTGGACTCGACGAGCTCGAAGCCGCCACCGCCGTCGAAGCGGGCCCAGGCGCCGAGGAGGATGAGCAGTGGCACGGCGCCGACGACGCTGGCGACCAGACGGAGCCGGGACGTCCACGGATCGTCGCCTGCCGGATCGACGTCGGATCGCAACCGCCGGGGGAGGAGGGCGAACACGGCGGCGGCAGCGATCGGCAGGAAGATGGCGAGGGTCAGCACGGGTGCTCCATGAGCGTCGGTGTCGGGTTCAGCTCGTCAGGGCCAGCAGGACTGCGGCGGCGACGACGAAGCCCACCGCCACGATGGCGTAGTAGTGGTGGGCTTGGCCGGTCTGCAGCTTGCGGCTCGCATGGCCGCCGACACCTACGAGCCAGGCCGAGCCCTCGACCGCCCCGTCGACGACGCGGTCGTCGGCGACACCGGAGGCGTCGGCGCCCTTCAGGGTGAGGGCCGCGAGTGCACGGACGGCACCGTCGACGGAGCGCTCGTCAGCCGTGCGGGTCCCGCGGGCCCCGAGGCCCACCGCCCCAGCCAGGCCGTGCACGAAGGCGTCGAGGCTCCACTCGGCGCGTCCCCAGACCACCCGGGACAGCCTGCGGGTGAGCTGCTCGGCGCCACGGACGCCGGCGTCCACGACCCGGTCGTCGAAGCGGGCGAGGCCACGGGAGAGCGCCAGCGTCGGCTCGACCACGGCCACCCGGCTCAGCCGAGCGAGGCCGTACCAGTCGGCGACCACCGCCGCTTGGCCCTCGCGGGCTGACGGGTCCAGGCGATGCGCTCGCCACGCCCAGAACGCGCCGGCGGCTGCGGTGCCGGTGACGGCGAGGGTCACGGCCAGCTCCCACAGGGGGGCTTCGTACAGCTGGCCGCCCGTGGCCCGCTCCAGGACCTCGCTGCTGCCCGGGAGCCACAGCACGGAGAGCGCCACGGTGATGGCGGCGAGGACGCCGAGCGACCAACGTTCCGCTGTCGTCGGTTGTGCCTCGACTCGGCGACCGATGTCGTCGTCGGGACCGCGCCCGAAGGCGAGGAGCTGGTACCGGAAGGCGTACACGACGCTCAGGGCGCCGGCGACGAGCACGCCGAGGAGGAGCCACACGCTGCTGTGCGCCGCGGCCGCACCGATCTCCTTCTTCGACCACGCTCCGCCGAGCGGCGGGATGGCGGCGAGGGCGGCGACACCCACGAGGGACAGCCCAGCGGTGCGGGGCAGCACCCGTCCCAGCCTCATGGCGCCCAGGTCGCCGCTGCCCGCCGCATGGATCGCCACCCCGGCGCCGAGGAACAACAGGGACTTGAACGCGGCGTGGGTGACGAGCTGGGCGCCGGCGGCGGCGGTCGAACCAGCGCCGACGGCCACGAACATCAGCCCGTACTGCGCCGACGTGGAGGCGGCCAGGACCCGCTTGGCCTGGGACTGCAGCACGGCGCTCACACCACCCGCCAGTGCGGTCGCCATCCCGAGGCCGGCGACGGCGGGCAGGAACCACCCGACCGGCTCCAGCGCCGGCGCCACCCGGATGAGGAGGTAGGCGCCCGCCGAGACCAGGGTCGCCGAGTGCAGCAGCGCCGACACCGGCGTCGGGCCCGCCATCGCCGAGAACAACCACGGCGAGAACGGCAGCTGCGCCGACTTGGCGGCGACGGCGAGCAGCAGGCCTGCGGCGAGTGCGTCCTGGCGAGCGCCGTCGACGGCGGCGAGGTCGTCGTATCCAAGCCCGCCTGTCGCAGCGAACGTCATGCCGGCGGCCACGTAGAGCCCCAGGTCGCCGATGCGGGTCGTGATGAACGCCTGGGCCGCAGCGGCACTGTTGGACCGATCCCGCCAGCCGTGCCCGATGAGCGCCCACGAGAACGCACCGATCAGCTCCCACGCCAGCAGCAGGGTGAGCAGGTCGGACGCCACGACGAGGAGCTCCATGGCAGCCACGAAGCCGAGCATGAGGGCGAGCAGCCGGGTCCGGCCCTCCGGGACGGTGGCGGCGGCGTAGGCGAGCACGGGTGCCGCCACGGCGGGGATCAGCACCACCATGACCCGTGCGAAGCCGTCGACCGCGACGCGCAGCTCG
>CAZCJT010000068.1:0-9995 GCA_964498565.1 uncultured Acidimicrobiaceae bacterium | reverse complement strand
CGACGACGGCGCGGTCGGCGAGCCCGAGCGTGGCCAGGTTGTGCTCGATCGTGGCGACGGCCCGTCGGTCCGACTCCACGAAGTGGGCGCTCGCCGCGCCCCGGCTGAGCGCCTCGATGCCCAGCGCGCCGCTCCCGGCGAAGAGGTCGACGACGACGGCTCCGTCCACCACGCCGAGGCTGCCGAGCGCGTTGAACACGGCCTCGCGGACCCGGTCGGTGGTGGGGCGGGTGTCGGTGCCGGGCGGTGCGTCGATGCGCCGGCCGCGCGCCGAGCCGGCGACGACACGCACTACCGGAAGGACGACCCGTGGCCGTAGGGCACGGCGATCCAGGTCTTGCCGGGCGTGAGGGCGACCTCGTTGCCCTCCACGTCCCGGTAGGTGGTGGGCGTGGCGTTGTCGGGCTTGTGCCAGGTGCCGGTGGCCACCTTGCCGCCGCTGAAGATCCACGCCTCGCCGTCGCCGACGACCTGGGCGGTGGGCACGCGGGAGCCGGCCTGGTCGACGGTGCCGGAGTCGACGGCGGCCGTGAAGCGGATGATCACGTTCTCGACACCGATCTGCCCCCCGCCGGCGCCGTCGACGTGGGGGTGCCCGGCCTGGAAGCGGACCCAGCGCGATCCGTCCCACTCGAAGCGCACCGGCGTGCCCCGGCCGCTCGGACCCCCGAAGGCGGCGGGGAACACGACGTTGATCGAGGTCGCCGACACCGCGTTCGGCGACGGGACGGCATCGCCCGGGCCGGCGAAGTGCAGCACCGGCTGCAGGGGTCCGGCCGAGCCTTCCGGCGCGGTGGCGCGTATGTCGGCCGTGCCGAGGGCGAAGGAGTTGTAGGGCGACTTGCGGGCGCCGTCTCGGTAGTAGAGGTGCGGGACGTCGTCGAAAGACCGGGGCACGACGGTGGACGCCCGGACGTGGCCGTCGAGCAGGGCGTTGGCGCCGTGCCAGGCGAACAGCGGCCGGTTCAGCTCCTCCAGCAGCCCGATCTCGGAGCCCCGGGCCGAGCGGATGGGGCCGATGGGGGCGGCGTCGGTGGACTGGAACAGGGCGAGGAACCGGGTGACCTGGCCCTCGACGGGCACCTCGTAGACGAGGTCGGCGGCACCGATGCCCACCTGGGGCGTCGAACGGCCCTCCACGTTGTCGAACTTGACGGCGACGACCGGCCGGGCCTGGACCCACTGGTCGGGCAGGGGCCGGCCGGTGAGCATCGACACCGGCACCGGGGCCGAGTCGGTGCTGGTGGTGGTCTCGTCGGTGCCGGTGCTCGGCGTCGTGGAGGCCACGGTCTCGGCCTGCTCGTCACCCCCACCACCGCAGGCGGCGAGGAGGAGCGATCCGGCGAGCGCGAGGGCGACGATGGGGTGCGTGCGCATCGGTGGGAAGTGTTCCATGGGGGGTGAGCGGCGCCGTGCATCCCCCTCGGGTGCCGATACGGTCAGCGGGCGTGTACGAGCCCGACCCGATCATCACCTGCATCGACTGCGGGGGGCGGGCGCACCTGAACGGGTACCCGCCCGAGGAGGGCTGGCAGCCGGGGATGCTGACGATGTACCGCTGCGAGGACTGCCTGGACGGCTGGTACCTCGAGGTGCCCGACTGGGACGACCGCTAGAGCCCGCGTCGGCCCCTGAGCTCGCTGGGCAGCCGGCTCCGGCTCAGCTCTTGAAGAGGAACTCCTCCTCGTCCTCGTCGAGGAACAGGCGCACCTCGTCCACCAGCTCCTCCGGGGGGCCCTCCGGCCGGTCGACCAGCTCGAAGGCGACCTCCCGGGCGATGTCGACCCACTCGCGGTGATCTCGCAGCGAGGCGAGCTTGAGGTCGTTGCGCCCCTTCTGGCGGGCGCCCAGGATGGTGCCCTCGCCCCGCAGGTCGAGGTCGACCTCGGCCAGGAGGAACCCGTCGGTGGTCTCGACCATGGCCTGGAGCCGGCGCTCGCCGTCGTCGGTGCCCCCCTCCCCGAGGAGGTGGCAGTACGAGCGGTGCGCACCTCGACCGACGCGGCCCCGCAGCTGGTGGAGCTGGGCGATGCCGAACCGGTCGGCGTCGAGGATGACCATCACGGTGGCGTTCGGGACGTCGACCCCGACCTCGATGACGGTGGTCGCCACCAGCACGTCGAGACGACCTTCCCGGAAGGCGCGCATGGTGACCTCCTTCTCCGCCGGCGGCACCCGACCGTGCAGCAGCCCGAGGCGCAGCCCGGCGAGCTCGCCGTGGGAGAGCTGCTCGAAGGTCTCGGTGGCCGAGGAGACCTCGAGCTTCTCGGACTCCTCCACCAACGGGCTGACGACGTAGGCCTGCCGCCCGGCAGCCACCTCGGCGCGCACCTGGTCCCAGACCTGGACCTGCTCCGGCTCGGTGCGGGCCCACGTGGTCTCGATGGGTGTCCGCCCCGGGGGCAGCTCGTCGAGGACCGACACGTCGAGGTCGCCGTAGACCGTCATCGCCGCCGTGCGCGGGATCGGCGTGGCCGTCATGACCAGCACGTCGGGGACCGTGCCCCTGCCCTTGTCGCGGAGCGCGGCGCGCTGTTCGACTCCGAAGCGGTGCTGCTCGTCGACGACCACCACCCCGAGCGACGAGAAGCCGACGTCGGCCGAGAGCAGGGCGTGGGTGCCGATGGCGATGTCGACCTCGCCGGCGGCCAGCCCCTCGGTGATCTTGCGCCGCTCCCCCGCCGGCACCCGGTTGGTGAGCAGCTCCACCCGCAGCGGACGGTCGAACAGGGCGCCGTCGTCACCGACCCGCAGGTCGGCGAGCAGCTCGCGGATGCCGAGCGCGTGCTGCTCGGCCAGCACCTCGGTGGGCGCCATGAGGGCCCCTTGGTGGCCGCCCTGCACGGCCACGAGCATCGCGGACACGGCGACCACGGTCTTGCCGGCGCCGACGTCGCCCTGCAGGAGGCGGTGCATGGGCACGGGGTGGGCGAGGTCGGCCTCGATCTCGCCGATCACCCGGGCCTGGGCCCCCGTGAGCGGGTACGGCAGCGCGGCGTGGAAGCGGCGGACGAGCTCCCCGGACAGGTCGTGGGCGACGCCGACCGACGTCTGCTCCACCCGGCGCTTCCGCAGGACCAGGGCGAGCTGCAGCCGGAGCAGCTCGTCGAAGATGAGCCGCTTCTGGGCCGCCATGTAGGCCGCCGTGCTGTCGCCGGGGACGTGCACGAGGCGCAACGCCGAGCTCCGGTCGATGAGGTCGAGGCGGTCGAGGATGGCCTCCGGCACCGGGTCGAGCAGCCCGCCGGTCTTGTCCAGCCGCTCCAGCGCCTCCGCGACCCAGCGGCGCACGTCCTGGGTCGTGATGCGGGCCTTCTCGGACTGCGGGTACACCGGCACGACCTGGCCGGTCTGGTCGCCGACGAGGTCGACCACCGGATTGGTCAGCTGCCTGGTGCCGCGGAAGTCCTCGACCTTGCCCCAGAACACCGCCTCGGTCCCGGGGGAGAGCTGCTTCTCGCGCCACGCCTGGTTGAAGAACGTGACCTTCATGCGACCGCTGCCGTCGCTGACGAAGGCCTCGACCATCACCCGGCGCCCGCGCCCCCGGCCGCCGAGCGGGCGGGACGAGATCCGCTCGACCCGGGCCAGGACCGAGGCAAGCTCGCCGACGTGGAGGTCGGCGATCCGCGCCTCCTTCGTACGGTCGATGTAGCGCCGCGGGTAGTGCGTGAGCAGGTCGAACACCGTGTCGATGCCGACCGACCGCAGGGCCTCGACCCGCTTCGGGCCCACGCCGTCGAGGCGGGCGACCTCGATGCGGGTCAGCGATCGGAGGGGGCGGGGGTCCATGCACCGATCTTGCCCGCGCGCGCCGACACCGCCGGACGATGCCGGCGGTGTCGTGCGATTCGGTGGTGCAGGTCGGCGGTGCGGCGGGCTCAGGCCGAGCGCAGCGCCCGGACCAGCTCGGCCTTGGACATGCCCGAGCGGCCCTCGATGTCGAGGTCCTGGGCCCGCTCGTAGAGCTCGCCCTTGCGCCACACCTCGTAGGGGCGGTCGGGCTCCGTGGCGCCGGTGTCCATCGTCTCGGCGATGGCGGTGTCCGTGGCCTGGGCGACCTTCCGGGCTGCGCCCTCGGTGGCGCCCTCGATGGCCTCACCGGTGCGGTCGGCCTGGCGGCCGACGACCCGGAGGTTCTGCTGGACCGCGCCGCGCACGGTGGAACTGCGGGCCTCGACCGAGTCTCCAGTGGTCTCCCACAGGTCCGAGGCGCCGGTCCACGCGGTCCGCACGACGTCCTCCACGGCATGGGTCACCGTCACGGCGAGGTGGCCGGTCTGACGCACGGCTTGTGCGTTCACCGCCCCGAGGCGGCGCACCAGGGCGTCGGCCGGGGCCGGTGTGCGCTCGGCGAGCAGATCGGCGTGCTCGTCGATGGCGCGGGCCAGTCCGGTGGCGCGGGCGTCGATCTGGTCGATGAAGGTCATGTCCGGTCGCTACCCGACCCCCGCCGGCCCGATGCGAGCCGTGACGCATCCCACAACGCCGCTGACCTGCGGCGACGGGCTACTCGATCCCGAAGAGGTAGGGGTAGAGCGGCTGACCGCCGTGGTGGACCTCGGCCGCCACGTCGGGATGGTGCTCCTCGAGCCACTGGGTGATGTGACGGGTGCAGCCCGGCGACGCGCCCTCGCCCTCGATGATGGTCACCAGCTCGTGCCCGTCGATGAGCAGGTCGAGCAGCTGGCTCGCCGCCTCCCCCAGCTCGGCGGCGACGACCCGGATGCCGTCCCGGCTGATGCCGAGCCAGTCGCCCTCGGCGATGGGACCGGCGTCGCAGGAGGAGTGGCGCACCGCTCGGGTGATCTCACCGTTGACGACCGCCTCGGCGTGCTCCTGCATCACGGCGACGTTGTCGTCGGCGCTGGCTTGGGGGTCGTAGGCGAGCAGGGCGGCGAAGCCCTCGGTGATCGACCGCGTGGGCAGCACCCGCACGGACTTCTCGGTGAGGGCGTCGACCTGCTCGGCCACGGCGATGATGTTCTTGTTGTTGGGCAGGATCACCACCTCGGGCGCCGGCACGGCCTCGACCGCCTCGAGCAGCTGGGCCGTCGAGGGGTTCATCGACTGGCCGCCGGTGACGACCTGCTGGACCCGGAGGTTGCCGAAGATGCGCCGGATACCCTCGCCGGTGGCCACGGCCACGACGCCGCACGGCACCGGTTCGGGCTGGACCTGGGCACCGTCGTCGACCGCCGCCTCGCGCACCCAGCGCTCCTCCTCGACCTCGTGGAGCTCGTCGAGCAGGTCGGTCACCCGGATCTGGCGCGGCCGGCCGATCTCGATGGCGGCCTCGATGGCGGGGCCGATGTCGTCGGTGTGGATGTGGCAGTTGAAAATGCCGTCCCCACCCACGACCACGATCGAGTCACCGATCCCGGCCCACACCTCGCGGAAGGCGGGCATGGCCTCGTCGGGCGCCTCGAGCAGGTACATGACCTCGTAGCGCCGCTCGGAGACGTGCTTGCCGGTCTCGGGGGCGACGTCCCCGCCGGCGCGGACCCCGGCGGCGGCGCCCGCCGGCGCGTCGGGCGGGGGTGGGACCTCGCGCCCGTCGACCACGTGGAGCAGGGCGTCGAGCAGCAGCAGGAACCCGGCGCCACCGGCGTCGACGACGCCGGCCTCCTTCAGCACGGGCAGCAGCTCGGGGGTGCCGTCGAGGGAGACCTGTCCGGCCTGCCGGGTGCGGGCCAGGACGTCGACGAGCGGGGTCCCGCCGGCGGCCGCGTCCCGAGCGGCGTCGGCGCACTCCCGGACGACGGTGAGGATCGTGCCCTCCACGGGTCGCTGGACCGCCTCGTAGGACAGCTCCGACGCCCGGGTCAGCGCGGCAGCCAGGACGTCGCCGTCGAGGGCGTCGTGGTCGCGGACGACCTCGGTGATGCCCCGCAGCAGCTGGGACAGGATCACGCCCGAATTCCCCCGGGCCCCCATGAGCGACCCGTGGGCGACGGCCTTGCAGACGGCGGACATCTCACCGCCCTCGACGCCGGCGACCGCATCGGCCACCGATCGCAGCGTGAGGGTCATGTTGGTGCCCGTGTCACCGTCCGGGACGGGGTAGACGTTGAGGCGGTTGATGGCCTCCTGGTGCATCGCCAGCGCGTCGCCGAAGGTGGCGATGGCGCGGCCGAGCTCGGCGGCACCGAGGCGGTCGAGCGTCGTCACGGCGGCGAACCCTATCCAGGGCCCGGCGGCCCGAGGGGCACCCGTCACACCCCCTGGCGCGTTGTGACCACGAAGTGGACACCTGGGTATGGTGACCGAACCCCAGTTGAACCGATCGATGCAGGAGTCGTCGTGCAGGGTGTCATCAAGTCGTACGATCCCGGGACCGGAGACGGCGTGATCCTCGCCGACACCGACCTGCGTGAGTACGACCTGGCCCCCGGCGCACTCGACGGATCGGTGTTCCGGATGCTGCGCCAGGGCCAGCGCGTCGTGTTCACCACCGACGTCGACGGCCGGGCCTCCAACCTGCTGCTGGGCTCCGAAGTGGACATGGGCACGCCGCGCTTCCCCCAGGAAGACGTGCCGCTGGAGACCGGGATCTGACCTCCTCGCCACCCCGGCTCGGAGCTGATCCCTCGACTTGTCGCAACGGCGCGACGGGAACGAGACGACAATGGGCGCAACGACGACCAACGAGAAGCTGAAGGCCTGGGTGGACGAGTGGGCGGGGATCTTCCAGCCCGACGCCATCGAGTGGTGTGACGGCTCCGACGAGGAGTGGGACCGGCTCACCAGCCTCCTGGTCGAGCAAGGCTCCTTCACCCGCCTCGACGACGCCAAGCGTCCGAACTCCTTCCTCTGCAACTCCGACCCCGCCGACGTGGCCCGGGTCGAGGAGCGCACCTTCATCAACTCCGTCGAGGAGATCGACGCCGGCCCGACCAACAACTGGCGGTCGCCGGCCGAGATGAAGGAGGAGGTCCTCACCTTCTACCGGGGCGCCATGCGGGGCCGCACGATGTACGTCGTGCCCTTCTCGATGGGCCCGCTCGGCTCCCCCATCGCCCACATCGGCGTCCAGATCACCGACAGCGCCTACGTCGCGGTGAACATGAAGATCATGACCCGCATGGGCCAGGGGGCCCTCGACGTCCTGGGCGACGGCGAGTGGGTCAAGTGCCTGCACTCGGTCGGCTACCCGCTGGTGGACGCCGACGGCAACGAGCGCCCCGACGTGCCGTGGCCCTGCGACGCCGACAACAAGTACATCTGCCACTTCCCCGAGGACCGCGAGATCTGGTCCTACGGCTCTGGCTACGGCGGCAACGCCCTGCTCGGCAAGAAGTGCTTCGCCCTGCGCATCGCATCGACGATGGCCCACGAAGAGGGCTGGATGGCCGAGCACATGCTCATCATCGGCGTCACCCCGCCCAACGGCGAGAAGAAGTACGTCGCCGCCGCCTTCCCGTCCGCCTGCGGCAAGACCAACATGGCCATGCTCGTGCCCACCCTGCCCGGTTGGAAGGTGGAGTGCATCGGCGACGACATCGGGTGGCTGAAGTTCGGCGATGACGGCCAGCTGTACGCCATCAACCCCGAAGCCGGCTTCTTCGGCGTCGCCCCGGGCACCAGCGAGGAGACCAACCTCAACGCGCTGCGCTCGGTCGACGCCAACTCGATCTTCACCAACGTCGCCAAGACCGACGACGGCGACGTGTGGTGGGAGGGCCTCTCCGAGCCCCCCGCCCACCTCATCGACTGGAAGGGCAACGACTGGACCCCCGAGTCCGGCTCCCCGGCCGCCCACCCCAACGCCCGCTTCACCGCCCCGGCGTCGCAGTGCCCGGTCATCGCTCCCGAGTTCGAGGACCCCAAGGGCGTGCCGATCTCGGCCATCCTCTTCGGCGGTCGCCGGGCGTCGAACGTGCCGCTCGTGACCGAGGCCCGATCGTGGGAGGACGGTGTCTTCCTCGGCTCGATCATGAGCTCTGAGAAGACCGCAGCGGCGGCCGGCAAGGTCGGCGAGGTCCGCTTCGACCCCTTCGCCATGCTGCCCTTCATCGGCTACAACGCCGGTGACTACATGCAGCACTGGCTGGACATCGGCGAGACGACCGGCGCCCAGCTGCCCAAGCTGTTCTGGGTCAACTGGTTCCGCCGGGGCGAGGACGGCTCGTTCCTGTGGCCGGGCTTCGGTGACAACAGCCGGGTGCTCAAGTGGGTGCTCGAGCGCCTCGACGGCCAGGCCGACGCGGTCGAGACGCCCATCGGCCTGGTGCCGACCCCGGGGGCGCTCGACACCGAGGGCCTCGACATCGACCCGGCCGTGCTCGACGAGCTGCTCTCCGTCGACGCCGAGTCGTGGCGTCAGGAGATCCCGTTGATCGAGGCCCACTTCGACTTCATCGGCGAGCGCCTCCCCGAGGCGCTCCGCGCCCGCCTCGAGAACCTCGAGAAGAAGCTCAGCGAGTAGTCCTCCGTCACCCGTGACGCGGACGAGCCCCGGCCATCGGCCGGGGCTCGTGTCGTTCCGGGACCCCGGCGGTCGTCAGGGGTGACGGGAGGGCAGCGGCAGCAGGCCCATCGACCGGCACCGCTCCGCCAGTGCGGCGAGCTCGGCGACGTAGGCGTCGCGGCCGAGGCTGCCGTCGAGGTACTGCTCGCGCAGGTCGAGGAACATCCCCTCGACGAGGAGGTCGACGAGCTGCTCGAACAGGCGGTCCTGCAGCTGAGCATCGCCATCGATCAGCTGGATGGTGCCGAGGATGTCGTCCTGCTCGTCGGCGACCCGTGTCACCAAGCGCTCGTGTGCGTCCATGTCGATCTGTTCGCCACTCCGCAGGCGACCTCCTTCCTCACGGATCGTCGTTTCCACCTCCTTTCGCGACCGCCTGAGCGACGGTGGTCCTCAGAGGCACTGAGCAAAGTTGCGTTGCCAACACTCAGGTTCTCTGCTATTCTCACCAGCGGAACAGACGACGATCAGACCCAGAGGAGGCCCACCGTGCTGCTCCGCTTCGATCCCTTCCGCGAGCTCGACCGCATCGCCGGCGAGCTCGACCGCACCGTGTCCCGGCCCTCCGCCGCTCCCCTGCCGATGGACGCGTACCGACGGGGCGGTCGTGTCATCGCCCACCTCGACGTCCCCGGCGTGCGCCCCGAGGACGTCGACGTCACCGTCGAGCGCAACGTGCTCACCGTCCGTGCCACCCGCCACCTCGAGGTGGCCGAGGACGACGAGCGCATCGTCGGCGAGCGCCGACATGGCGAGCTGGTCCGCCAGCTCCTGCTCGGCGACACCCTCGACCCCCTGCGGGTGGAGGCCGACGTCACCGACGGCGTCCTGACCCTGCGGATCCCCGTGGCCGAGACGGCCGCACCCCGCAAGGTCGAGGTCGGCACCGGCGGCGACAGCGCCGACACCGGTCCCGCTGCGCTCTCGGCCTGAGCGCACCCCCACGCCGGTCACGGGCCCGCCGACGGCGGGCCCGTGCCGCGCCTAGGCTCCGCTCCGCACCCCTCCGGGTGCGACCCGTCGCGGAAAGGGAGCGGACATGGCCGTCAGCGCGTACATCCTCATCCAGACCGAGGTGGGCAAGGCTGCCGACGTCGCTGCTGCGGTCGGCGCCATCGACGGCGTGGTGACCGCCGAGGACGTGACCGGCCCCTACGACGTGATCGCCCGGGCCGAGTCCGACGACGTGGACCACCTCGGCCGCATGGTCGTGTCCAAGGTGCAGCTGATCCCGGGCATCACCCGCACCCTCACGTGCCCGGTGGTCCGCCTCTAGCGCTCCGGAGCTGGAAGCGACCGGGCGCCACCTGCTGCTCGGTGGCCACGCCGGCGAGCAGGAGCTCCACGGGCGCAGGAGCACCCTCGGCGTCGGTCCCGGTGACCTCGAGGGTGACGGCGTCCCCCGCCACCTCGACCCGCAGCACCGCGGCCTCCGTGGCCTTGGCCAGACGCCCGATGACCTCCCGGGCCAGGGCGAGGGTCCGCACCGCCACGGCCGGCGAGGCGACGGCATCGCCGGTCCACT